>NZ_JBEPWD010000089.1:0-7854 GCF_041642575.1 Salegentibacter sp.
TTTCATAACTCCTATGATTTAATGGTTAACCTAATAAATTTACGAATAAACTCTATTTCAATAGTTTATGTTTAAAGGCTGTGGAGTCCCTGGAATTATTTTGAGAAGCACTTATTCATATCTTATTCACCTGAGATCCCCAGGAATTCAGGGCTTTTCGGGTTTAATGTATTATAATGTGATCGAGGTTTTAATTTAATCCGGATGGTAAAAATTAAGGGAAAGCACTTAGGTGGTTGAGAATAAAAAAAGGGCCCGAAGGCCCTTGGATAATATTTTATTTGTAATTAATTGCAAATACCCTCGATGGTAGGGGTTTCATCATTTTTCTTTGAAATATCATTAATTTTAAAGTCAGTCCAAAGATTTGGTGTGGATTGTCCTTTTCCGTTGCATCTAGGATCTAATTCAACTGTCCAGGAATATTCGACACAAGCTTCAAAGTTCAAATTAGATTGTAGTGTTACTCCGTTAGAACCCCATCCTTCCAATCCATCTACAGTAACTCCTTGAGCAAAGGTAAACACTACTTCAGCGTTTTCCATATCTTCTTCCGGGATGTAAGTGAAAGTGTATGATCCATCTTCGTTATCCAAATAGGAGAAGCTTTCTTCACAGTCAGAACAATCGATAACCTCTAGAGTGGCAGAATAATTAAATCCACCAGAACCTATTTTGGCTCTAAATTCATAAGTTCCCAGATCTAACGCTTCTTCTTCAAAAGCATATTCTTCTGGTCCTGCTCCTTGATAGGTTAATTGTTGAAATGATTCCCAATCTTCAATTTCGGGATTCCAAACTTGTAAATGAACATCGGTATCTTTTGCATCGCCATTCCCTTTGTTGTCTTGTGGAAAATCAAAAACAAAAACCGGTGCGTCGCCGTAACAGATTTCAGCTTCAGCAAGCATCATGGATTTATCAGCTTCCTGAGTCTTGACTTTGGCGTCAATGCTTTCAAGAACTTCCGTTTCAATGGGCTCTGTACTACAACCTATAATTCCCGCCCCAAAAATTACTAAGTAAAATAATTTTTTCATAATAATAAGAATTTAAGATTAACTTCTTGAAATTACGAAGATTACAGGAAAACCCTTATTGATGATTGAATTATTCGATGTTATAAAGACTTTTCCCGATGAGCTGCATTAACTTATATAATTCCAGAGGCTTTTCTCTTTCGTTAAGCTGGAATAGGTATGCCGTAGTATTTTATTTTTCTCCATTTGAAGATTAGGGTCTTCTCTTAAGACTTTGGTCGCGAGATGTCTTGCGGTTTTAAGAATGTCATTGTCTTTAACTATATCTGCAATTTGAAGATTTAACACGCCGCTTTGTTGGGTTCCCATGAGATCACCGGGACCACGTAATTTGAGGTCAACTTCAGCGATCTCAAAGCCGTCATTAGTGCCGGTCATGGTTTGTAAACGTGTCTTGCTGTCTTCTGATAGCTTGTGGCCAGTCATTAGGATACAAAAACTTTGTTCCGCACCACGGCCAACCCTGCCGCGAAGCTGGTGCAGTTGTGATAGACCAAAGCGCTCTGCGCTTTCAATAATCATCACACTGGCATTGGGCACGTTTACACCAACCTCAATTACGGTGGTGGCCACCATAATTTGGGTTTCCCCGCGAACAAAACGGTCCATCTCATAATCCTTGGCTTCAGATTTCATCTGGCCGTGAACAATAGAGATCTGGAAATCCGGGAATTCCCTGGCAATGCTTTCGTAGCCATCCATGAGATCTTTATAATCCATGGTTTCCGATTCCTGGATCAGGGGATACACAATATAAACCTGTCTTCCTTTTTTTATTTCCTCCCTGATAAAAGCAAAAACTTTCAGGCGGTTTGCATCAAATCGATGTACAGTTTTTATCGGTTTTCTTCCGGGTGGAAGTTCATCGATCACCGAGATATCGAGATCGCCATAAAGACTCATCGCAAGTGTTCTTGGAATAGGGGTGGCGGTCATCACCAGGATGTGCGGCGGAAGCTCATTTTTCTTCCATAACTTTGCTCTTTGGGCCACTCCAAACCGGTGTTGCTCATCGATAATGGCAAGGCCTAAATTCTTAAATTGAACTTTGTCTTCCAGCAATGCATGAGTCCCGATTAAGATGTCTATCTCTCCATTTTCGAGTTTTTCGTGAATTTCCCTTCTTTTTGAAGCTTTAGTTGAACCTGTAAGTAGTTCGATGCTGGTGTTTAAGTTTTTACATAATTCCATTAATCCGTTATAGTGCTGTACTGACAAAATTTCAGTAGGAGCCATCAGGCAGGCCTGAAAACCGTTGTCAAGTGCTATGAACATTGACATTAAGGCCACAATAGTCTTCCCGGAGCCCACATCACCCTGCAAAAGCCGATTCATCTGTGCTCCGCTGCCCAAATCATTCCTTATTTCTTTGATAACCCGCTTCTGGGCATCGGTTAGATCGAAGGGTAAATGCTCGTTATAAAAGTCGGTAAAATTCGCTCCCACGTTTTCAAAAACATAGCCCTTGATCTTCTTTTTATGAAGCAAATTTTTCCGGATAAGTTGAAGTTGAATGTAGAAAAGTTCTTCAAATTTTAACCGGAATTGAGCCTTGGAAAGCAGCTCCTGACTTTTGGGAAAATGCACATTAAATAGCGCTTCGGATTTTGACAGAAGTTTAAATTCATTCAAAATATCTTCAGAAAGCGTTTCAAAAAACCGGCCTTTTGCTTCAAGGAAAAGCTGCTGCATGATCTTGTTGATCACCCGGTTTGAAATTCCTGCTTTGGCAAGTTTTTCGGTTGAAGGGTAAACCGGTTGCATCGCGGTGCGCAATTGTTTTTTGTAATCCTCAACCAACTCCATTTCGGGGTGGGGCATGCTGAAGACCCCGTTGAACCAATTGGTTTTTCCGAAGATCACATAGGGCGTGTTGAGTTTAAGGTTTTCTCTAATCCATTTTTGACCTCTGAACCACACCAGTTCCATTTTTCCGGTGCTGTCTACAAAATCGGCGACAAGGCGTTTTCCTCGTTTTTGCTCTACGCTTTTAATATGGGTGATCTTCCCAACGAGCTGCACTTCTGCCGAATTTCGCTGTAACTCGTTAATTTTAAAAAAGCGGGTTTTGTCTAAGTAACGATTGGGAAAAAAGCTAAGCAAATCTCCGTAGGTTTGGATTCCGAGCTCACTTTTCAGGACCTGGGCCCGATTGGGTCCAACACCTTTTAGGTAATCTATGGGAGTTTGCAGCAAATTAGCATTCATGGAAACGAAGATATTAAAATCAGGTTTTTTGGCTCTTATTTTCCTTAAAAATTATCCCATTGTGCACAGGGAAGCTTTTTTGTAATTTGCAGGTCTATAACTTCTGTATGAAATATCTTTTTTTAAGCCTTTTTCTGCTGAATTTCAGTTGGTCCGTTTCCCAGGATTTTTCTATTAAACAATTACAGCAGGTAGACTTCAAAAACATTAATGCTACCATAGCCATCTTTCCAGAATCACGCAAAGTAGAGGGTGAGGTGATTTACCATTTTGATGTTTTGGAGGAGCTTGATTCCATGTATCTCGATGCTCAAAAAATGGAATTCTCTGAAGTGAAACTCAATGGGAAAAGCATTGAAACCAGGAATACCGGTAAAGAACTTTGGTTAAAGTATAAATTCAAACCTTCCGAATCTAATGAGATCAGGTTAAGTTATTCGGCCAAACCGCAACAAGCCATGTATTTTATAAACTGGAATATTCCTGAGAATATACAGGCTTCCAAACAGGTTTGGACCCAGGGGCAGGGAAAGAATTCTTCTCATTGGATCCCGGTTATTGATAATCTTAATGAAAAGGCTGTTTTTGATCTTAGTTTTGATTTTAAAAAAGGCTATGTAGTTATTTCAAATGGAGAATTCACTTCTGTAGAAACCTTAAATGATTCTGTTTCCCGCTGGAATTTCCAGATGGAAAAACCTATGAGTAGCTATTTACTGGCTGTGGCGGCAGGAAAATTTCAAAAGGAGGAGGTGAAATCGGACTCCCGAGTGACCATGGAATTATACCTGGAAGAGAACCAGGATTCCCTTCGGGAGCCAAGTTACAGATACAGCAAAGAAATATTTGATTTTTTAGAACAGGAGATCGGGGTGCCTTATCCCTGGCAGAATTACAAACAAGTACCCGTGCAGGATTTTCTGTATGCGGGGATGGAAAATACCGGAACCACGATTTTTAGCAGGGCTTTGCTTACCGATGAGGTTGGCTTTAAAGATAGAAATTACGTAAATGTGAATGCCCACGAACTTGCTCATCAATGGTTTGGAAACTTAATTACACAGGAAGCAGAAGAACATCACTGGCTGCATGAGGGCTTTGCTACCTATTATGCCTTACTCGCTGAAAAAGAGATTTTTGGAGATGATTATTATTACTGGAAGTTATATGAATCGGCAGAGCGATTGAAAGAGTTGAGCGATATCGGGAAAGGAGAGGCTTTAATGCGAAAAGGAGGTAGTTCGCTCACCTATTACCAAAAAGGAGCCTGGACCTTGCATATTCTACGCGAAAAAGTGGGTGATGAGGCTTTTAAAACTGCAATTAGAAATTACCTGGAGCTTTATGCCTATCAAAACGTGAATACCGATAATTTCATTGCTGAAGTTGAAAGGACTTCCGGACAGGACCTTTCAGGGTTTATGGCTGATTGGCTCAAGCAAACTGCCTTCCAGGGAACTGAAGCCTTGAATTCCCTGAAACAATCGGAATTTATGCAGGATTATCTTATGATAGCCGCTTTAAGGGAGAGCCCGCTGGAGCAGAAGTCAGATCTTTTGCGAAATGCGCTTCAAAATCCTGTAAATGACTATATAGGGCAGGAAGTGGTATTTCAGCTGGCAGGAGATACCTCAAGGGAAGCGCTTCAACTATATAAAATGGCTTTTCAAAGTGAAAATATCTTTGTACGGCAGGCCATTGCGTTGAGCATGGATGAAATTCCGAAGGAATTGAAAACCGAATACGAAAGTCTGTTGGAGGATGAATCCTGGTTGACCACAGAAGCTGCGCTTACCAATCTTTGGATGCAATTCCCCCAGGAGAATACAAAATACCTCGAAGAAACCCGGGGGCTGACAGGTTTTACCGATAAGAATCTCAGAATTTTATGGCTGACTTTAAACCTGGCAACACCTTCATTCGAACCCGAAAAAAAGCAGGAGATCTACAAAGAACTTTCCGGTTATACGGCGCCATTTCATCCTTTTGAAGTAAGGGAGAATGCTTTTGGGTATCTATTTCAAATAAACGCTTTCAGCAAGGAAAACCTCAGGGATCTGGTAGAAGGAACTCAGCACCACAACAATAGTTTCAGGAACTTTAGTCGGCAGTTATTATCGGAATTAATAAATAACCCGGAATACCGACCACAGCTGGAAATTATAAAAACAGAATTACCTGAGAAGGAAAGAAGCTTTTTACAGGAAAAATTAAGCAGGTAAATGCCGAATTTTATTTAGGTTTTAAATCATTTACTTATTTTGGTGCTAAAGTGTAATGCAGGAATTTAATTAGAAAAACAGACAATGCGAGCATTGGTAATATCAGGAGGAGGAAGCAAAGGGGCTTTTGCCGGTGGGGTGGCCCAGTATTTAATTCAGGAAGAAGGGAAGAAATATGATATGTACCTGGGAACTTCCACAGGAAGTTTGTTAATTCCA
Organism: Salegentibacter sp.; assembly: GCF_041642575.1. Taxonomy (NCBI): domain Bacteria; kingdom Pseudomonadati; phylum Bacteroidota; class Flavobacteriia; order Flavobacteriales; family Flavobacteriaceae; genus Salegentibacter; species Salegentibacter sp. The sequence goes on from NZ_JBEPWD010000089.1 coordinate 5,690, forward strand.
CATCTGGCAGCCGGAAATATCGAAAAGGTTTATGATATCTACACCAACGTGAATCAACGCAAAATTTTCAGCGTTAATCCTTTTGTGGTTAAGAAAAAAGAGGGAAGGGAGTACGTGACCATTAATTACCTGAATACCTTCTGGCAATTTATTCGGAAGAAAAGAACCTTCGGCGAAAGCCAGAATTTAAGGAAGCATATAAAACGCCATTTCTCTCCTGAGGAATTTGAACTCTTGCAAACTTCAGTAAAAGATGTTGTGGTTACGGTTTCTAATCTTTCCAAAAACCGGGTGGAGTATAAGTCCATTCATGATTTTTCCTATGAAGATTTTTGTGATTGGATCTGGATTAGCTGTAATTATATTCCGTTTATGAGTCTTGCCCAAAAAGACGGTTTCGAATATGCCGATGGCGGTCTGGGTTGTGTTGTTCCAATTCGGGAAGCCATAAAACGCGGTGCAAAAGAGGTGGACGCCATTATTCTGGAAGCTGAAAATATGGAATACAATAAAGTCCTGGGGAAAAACCCATTTTCACTTATGATCAACCTTTTTGGATTTTTACAGGACCAGGTAGAATATCACGACATCGTAGAAGGTAAACTCGCCGCTCTAAATAAGAAGGTAAAATTGAATACTTACTATACCCCTACAAAACTCACCGAGAATTCGCTGGTTTTCAATAAACATTTAATGACCGAGTGGTGGCAACAAGGCTTTGATCACGCCCGGGAAAGACATATGCAATACCTGGAACAACGTAAAAAAAACTTCTTCGGTTTCTTTTAAATGAAAGATCTGACTTCTTTTTTAATGAAAGCCAGGGCGGCGTCTGTAGGTGCCGGTTTATCTATCATATTCTTTAAAATGGTTTCTCGAAGGCCATCAGCGGTGGTAACTTCTTCTAAACTGTTCGCTTTTCTGATAAGTCCGATGGTGGCATTTTTTGCAGTTTTGATATAATCCCAGCAATCTCCACTCAGGTAGATCTGTTGAGCGAGGTTATGTTCAAACTCCTGCTCAATGGTTTTTACCAGCAATTGCTCATAAAGCACAGGATCATCGGAATGCGGTTTTACTCGGAATAATATTTTTCCCGGAGAGATTCTTTCCAGGAAAAGGGTCATTCTCTCATAGGCTTGCAGTCGTAAAGGCAAGGCTGTTTTCTGGTTGTCCTTTACCAGAAGGAACCGGCGACGGCCTTCCTCACTTTTTATAAAGGATTTGAAAAAATAATAGGCCAGGGCACCCACAATAAGTGCCGGCAAAAGTGCTAATAGTAACTGTGAAATTTCTATCTGATTCATTGTTTTTTATCGTAAATCGAAGTTTCCTCGGTTTCTGCTTCTTTGGTTGTAACTTCTTTTTCTTTGTATTTCCCGCCTAAATAAGGGCATTACAAATGTTCTTTTATGCTGCCGAAAGGTACTTTTTCTTTGTGATACGTAAAAGTTGCAGCCAGGTTTTCTGCCATGCTCTGTAATTATTGATTTAAATAATCTATAGCTATTTGTGACATTGTTTTAACTCCTAAAAGCATTCCGCTTTCATCTATAAAGAAATCCGGAGTGTGGTGTGGGGCGGACTCGGTAGCATCCAGAGGTTTTCCCCCAAGAAAAAAGTAGAATCCGGGCACTTCTTCCTGGAAGTATGAAAAATCTTCACCACCTGTAGTAGCCTTAACAAGTTCTACATGATTTTTGCCAGCAACTTTTTCCAGCGTTGGAAGCATTTGTTTTGTTAGCTCCGGGTCGTTATAGGTGATCGCTGTATTATTCTGAATTTCAATAGTAGCTTCTCCTCCATAAGCCTCTGCAATGGTCGGAACCATTTCGCGCATTCTCTTCAGAATTAATTCTTTCATATCGGGGTCAAGGGTCCTTACGGTTCCGATCATTTCGGCAGATTCAGGGATGATGTTAAACCTCACTCCGCTGGTGATCTTTCCAACGGTAATAACCGCAGCGCCGTCCACAAGTTTTGCATTCCGACTTATTATCGTTTGCAAGCCGTCAATGATCTTTGCGGAAATTAAAACAGGATCGGTCCCGCTCCAGGGAGCCGAACCGTGAGTCTGCTTTCCTTTTACATTGATTACAAACCGCTCTACAGCTGCCATCGTGCCTTCTGGTTTGTAGCGAATGGTGCCTACTGGAGTTTCAGAA
>NZ_JBEPWD010000090.1:0-7710 GCF_041642575.1 Salegentibacter sp.
GGGCACGGCGACTTATGTGGGCCATAAGGAGTCGGTTGAGACTAAACTGGAGGTTATTGATTATAATAAAAAAAGCTATGAACGCTTTATCTCCAAAACTCCTGAGGACGCTTTTAAATTTGAAGCAACCGACAAGGTCACCTGGTTTAATATCGATGGCCTGAGCAATACCGAAAATATTGAGAAACTGGGCAAATATTATGAACTCCATCAACTCATCATTGAAGATATTGTAAATACCAACCAGCGACCAAAAATTGATGAGTATGAGGATTACATTTATGTAGTGGCAAAAATGCTTTATCACGGTAAGAACGGTCATCTTGAAAATGAGCATATTAGTTTTGTGTTGGGTAAAGATTACGTGTTAAGTTTCCAGGAAGCAGGAGGAGATGTTTTTAATAACGTAAGAGAACGGCTTAGCGCGTCTCACGGTCGAATTCGTTCCAATGGTGCAGATTACCTGCTCTTTGCTTTACTTGACGCTATTGTAGATAACTATTTTATAGTAATTGAAGATATCGCCGATAAGATTGAATACCTCGAGGAACGCCTGTTTGAAAGTCAGCCAAACGATGATATCACTTTCGAGATCCAGGAGCTTAAACGCACAATTCTACGAATTAGGAGAGCTGTATTCCCGCTTCGGGAAGTAGTGAGCAGACTGGAGAAAATGGATGGCGATCTCATCAACGATCGCACACATAATTATTTGCGGGACCTTTATGATCATGTGCTCCAGGTTTCAGATAATATTGACATCTACCGCGAAATGACCTGGGGTCTTATGGATATGTACATGACCACCATCAGTAACAAGATGAATGAGGTAATGAAAGTATTAACCATAATTGCTACCATCTTCATTCCGCTTACTTTTATCGCCGGGGTCTACGGGATGAATTTCGAGTTTATGCCCGAACTTCAGTGGAAGTACAGTTATTATGTGCTTTGGGGTATTATGCTCACTATCTTTGTCTTAATGTTATTCTATTTTAAACGCAAAAAATGGTTATAAATAAAATGAAGTTGCTTCCAGTCTTCCTATTCAGTTTGATGAGTATTCCGGTGGTTTCCCAAAACCCTGTTTACATCGGCACTTATACAAAAACCGAAGGACACGTTGACGGCAAGGCCGATGGGATTTATTTAATGCATCAAAACGCTGAAACAGGCGACTTAAGTGAACCTGTTTGTGTTGCTGATGTTATCAATCCCAGCTTCGTGAAAGCCTCTCCCGACGGTAAGAACCTTTATGCGGTGAGCGAACTTGGCCCCAACGATGGAGAATCGGGTTTTATTCATTCTTTCAGAAGGAAAGATGATAATTACCTCGAGGAAATAGGAAAAATCTCTACGGAAAGCTTCGCGCCCTGTCATATAGAGATTGATCAAAGCGGTAAATACGCCTTCGTTTCAAATTATGTTGGAGGCGTCGTTATGGTCTATGAAAGGGACGAGCAGGGGATTCTTCAGAAAAAACAAAAAATAGAGCTCGATAATCCAGAGGCTTCTCATCCTCATTCGGTGAGTATTTCTTCCGATAACAACTTTGCTTATATCAATGATCTGGGCAATAACAAGGTTTGGATCTACAATTTTGATGCTGAAACAGGGAAATTAAGCCCAAATGATACACCTTATGTAGATTTGGAAAAAGGATCGGGCCCAAGGCATTTTTCATTTTCAAAAGACGAAGAATATGCCTACACCATAAATGAACTCAACAGCTCCCTGAGTGTATTCGAAAAGGATTCTTCTGGTGGACTCAGGTTAATTGAATCTTACTCCAGCCTCCCGGAAAATTTTGATGAGAAGAATTCTACGGCCGATATTCATTTGCACCCAACCGGGAATTTTCTCTACGCTTCTAATCGGGGGCATAACAGTATTGTAGCATTTAAGGTGAATAAGGAAACCGGGAAACTTGAACTTATAGACCATTATTCCACCCAGGGAGAGTTTCCGCGAAATTTCGCTATCTCTCCGGATGGCAGTTTTTTATACGCCGCCAATCAGAACTCAGATAATATCAGTATTTTCAGGATCAATAAGATGGATGGTAAGCTGATACGGCATTTGGAACCGGTGGAAGTAAAAACCCCGGTATGTATAGAATTTTCAGAATAATGGTTTTCACCCCTCTTTGCGAATTGGATTTTTATTTATATTGAAGGGTTTTTTTAAACCTAATAAATTATGGAGAGAATCCTTTTAATGGCAGGGCTGGCCTTTGTAATGCTTTCCTGCGGAACCGGTGTGTCGGCGGTTATGGGCGATATCATTCGTCAGGCTGAAAACACCCCTAATGCCTTTATTCCCGAGGAGGGAGTTGTACTGGAGACTAATTCCTGTAAAAGTCCGATGGTCGATCCCCGGGACGGCACTGAAATTCGTTTCGTGCGTTCAGAAGGTGGAGTAGGCGATTACGAAGTGCCCGGTGGCAAGTATGGCGTGGGTAGCAAAGAGTTATTACGTCTCTACTGCGAAACCGGAAAGGTTGCAGGGGTGGTTAGAAAATAAAAAATTCCCCTTAAGGTAGTTAGGTTACTTTAAGGGGAATTTTATTTTAGACAACTGACTGCTATGCTTAGTCCACTTTCTCTACCACGAAAAAACCATCGTTGCCCTGGGTCTGATAAAGCGGCATAAATATGCGTGCATTCCACTCACTTTTAATTAACTTTCCATTCTGGATAGCCAGGAGTTCACCTTTTTTGATCTGCTGAAAATTCTCAAAACCCGGAAGCATTTCAAATTTATCTGAATCTTCCAGACCGTGCCGGTGCACCAGTTCAAAGGTTTTTTGCTCGGGAGCATTCTTTTTAGCGAAATTATTCACGCAATCCGGGTAACATGAAATTTTGGTGAGATCCAGTTTGCAGGCTTCCTTAAGGGCTAACCAGATCACTCCTTCGTGATTTTCCACCGAAGTTTTATCGGTGTGTTGCCCGGCTTCAAGAACAAATCCGGTTAACCCGGTTCGGCTTAAATAATGATCTATGCAACCGTAAACCATATCGCTGAATCCACGTACGATATAGGTGGGGAATTTATGCGCCCATTCATCATTATCATTCACTTCCTGCACAGAAATATAGGGCAGGCTGGGAGAGGAGGTGGTGTGGCAATCCAGGAAATAGCGTTTAGTGAAATCGCTTTCGGGGTGTTGCTCCAGCACTTCAATGATCTCCCACATTTCCCGTTGTTCGTGAGTTTCTTTCTTTTTCTGTTGAATATTTTCCTCGGTCCAGGTGCGGTTTAGATCTTCCTCAAGGAACCTCTTATTTTGGTTAAGTGCAGCTTTATTTCCGGCAACACCAATAATAGTTCCTTCAATTTCGGTTTTTGATTTCTCCAATTCGGCAAAGACCCTTTCCAGGGCCTGTACGCCGCTGGGTTCATTTCCGTGCACACCGCCGGTGACAAAAAGGAGTGGTCCTTTTTTCCCACTAGTGTACTTACCTATTATTCTTGGAATTTCTTTCTTTTCCTTGCTCATTCTTTTTCAATTTACTCCATAGTAGCCAGCACCTGGTTGGATAGCTGACCTTTATACATTTCTTTGTAATCTATCTTACGTTCAATCGCTTCTATCACCATTGGAGTAAAATCGGGCAGGCCAATATCTTTGAACCGCTCCATACCACCGGGACTAAGCACATTTATTTCAATTAGCTTGTCTTTCACTACATCCAGACCTACGAAAAAGAGCCCGTCGCGAATTAATTTCGGTGCAGTTAGATTTACGATGCGTTGCATTTCCGGGGTAAGATCACTGCTGTTTGCAGTAGCGCCCTGGCTGAAATTACTTCTGAATTCCCCTTCACCCGGAGATCTTCTGATTATCGCCTGGATGCCATCTTTAATCATCACCCGGCCATTTAGCAGGAGAATTCTAACATCGCCATCCTTTACCGCCGGCAGGAATTCCTGTGCGATCACATAACCCTGCTGACTAATAGTCTCAATGATCTGGTTGACATTCTTTTCATTTTCATCTATGAGATAAACATCTCTTCCACCAGATCCTTCCAGGGGTTTTAAGACCATCTTCTTATCGTGTTTTTCCCAGAACTTAAGGATATCTTCTTTGCTTCGGGTAATAAGAGAATCGGGTTTTATAGATTCCGGTAGCTCTTCGAAATAAAGTTTATCGATAAAAGCGTGGGACAGGGCATAGGCATCATTAAGTACAAGGACGCCTTCCTGTTGCATCATTCTCCCGAAAGCCACCCCGGATTGTTCGGCCCATTCCCGGCCGGATTCCTCTTCCGTAGGATTATTTCTAATAAAGAGCACATCAATATCCTTCGAGGTCAACCTCTTTTTCTTTGCCTTGCTGCTTTGCAGGATTTCGAGGAATTTTTTTGGAGATTTAGTTTTTGTGTTTTTTGGCACCTGGACAGTGTTGATACTTAGCGGGCCGTCATGATGGAAATTAAAATCTCCAACTCCCATAGCAAATACCTCGTGGCCACGGTTAAAAGCTGTATTCATAAGCAGTAGTGATGTACCGAACTTCTCCGTTTCCACATCATTTAATACAAAGCATATTTTCATCTGGTTATCATTTTTGAAAGAGGCAATCCCTCTTTGATTAGGTTTAATTTATTTTCTACGTTTTCTTTTAATAAATAGCTGGGCATAAGCGCAGGTTTATTTAATACTTTCCTATCGGTCAATTCTTTAATTATCCCGATATGTTTCAGGCCAAATTTTCCAGCCAATAAGGTTTCAAATTCGCCTCCATTCTGAAGGTGTTGCCTGAGTTCTACCAGGCCTTTCAGGTAAATAATATCTTTTAAAAACCCGCCTCCCTGCATAATCCTGGAAGTGATATTAAAAGCTCTTTCTCCGGAAAATCCATAATCGGTAGAAAGCAATTGAAATATTTGCTGAAAATCTCCACCTTCCATTAAAGCCGATCCGGCAATTACCCTCCCCGCCAAGGTTCTAAGGCGGTTAGCTGTGAGTCCGTCTACCAGGTATTCCGCCATTACTGCCAGGCCTTCCTGCAAAGGATCGTAATCAGCCAGGCCTGTTCGCAATAATGCCAATGGTTGCCGGCTGCCGTTGAAATAGGTTAACACATGGGTGCCTACCTCGTGCTGAATAAGAGCGTCGGTTTCAGTTTTATTCATCTTGTAATCCTCGGGAATAAAAAGTTCTCCCTGGGAGACCATCAGGATATTAACGTCCCTACGAATATGTACTTTACTCTTAAATTCTTCATTTTGCTCTGTAAAATAGTCGAATTCGCGTCGGGCCAGACTGGCAAAACCTTTGGCATCTATCATTTCAGCATCCTTAACCGGGGGCTCTTCATCTACTTCTCGAAGCAATTTGCCTGCCTCTTCACTGAGAGTTTTGTCTATTCCTTTATATAGCCTGAGACTATTGTAAAAGAAATTTTTTGTACCTCTTTCGCTTAGCATACTGATCTGCTGGTCCAGTTCCTCACGTTTTTCGTGGAAGAGATGAGACATGGCAGGGTCGTCTATTTCTTCGATTTTCAGATTATATAATTCCCTCTTAAGTACATCGGGATCTATGGGTAAAAGGCGATAGTGATAATCGAGGACTTTCTCGTAATTGGATTCAAAAAACTCCTTTTTTATCTCGTGGATGTTAGAGGGGGAAACCAGCCACAGGAATTCATAGGAATTCTCGATCTCGCCAAGTTTTTTATCGATTTCAAAAACCTTGTCTTTAAGGTATTTTCTTCCCAAAGCATGAAAGCTGGCCACCCCGCAGGAAGTTTGCACTCTTATATAATCGAATATTCCTTTGTGAATGGCTTCGATAATAAAATCCCGATAGCGCCGGAAAAATACCGGATATAGCCGGCCCTCTAAATTGCGATACACAGGCGGGATCTCAAGGCCAACCACCACAGCACCCGACTGCTTGGTTTGTTCAATTTCCATCAGGGTGGGATCCCCTTCTTTCTGCCTGTGGGGGGTATCCTTTATTTCAGACTTGAGATAAAGTCCGGAATAACGTTCATTTATCTTTTCCAATTCGCTCTGCAGAAGTTCCAGGGAAGAGGATAACTTCTGGGCAGGTCCTTTTATAGTAAAACAATTGGAACCGGGCTCCCCGGCATATATTTCAAAGAGCAAATAGGACTTAAATTCAGTGGCCAGTTTATCTGACAACCGGAAGAGTAAATCTCTGTATGCCTCGAATTCCTTATCTCCAATGATGAGATAGGAAGCCTCACTCATAACTATACGGGCCGTCCCTGCATCGTTTTTCCTTCGGCGGTAGACTATTAAATAGGGCAAGTCTTTTTCAATATGAAACATTCCGCCTCCGGGAAGACTGCAGCTTAACTCCTTTTCTTCCTCCAGGGTTGTTAAAATTTGCTTAATCGATTTCTCAGATAATTCCGATATATCCAGCATTCTTTTAAACGTCTTGTTTGGTTTGTATGTCTATTAATTTTTGCAAGCGACTGAAAGTCTTTATAAAAGCTTATTATTTCATTGAAGCATTCGATTAAATTTAGAAAGAAAATCGGGCTTAAAAAGGTGAAAATCAGACTTTGGGTTTTTTTTAGGATATAAAAAATAAAGGGTAGAGGTAATATTTTCTCATTAAAAAGGCGCTTTTTCTCAAATTAAAACCTGGCTTCAGGAGGTTGAGGTTTCAGGTTTATATCTGCAAAAAGCCCAAAAAATATAGGAGTTTATTTACAAGAGTAGGAGAAAAAATGGTTTTAATCGAATTTGTTGGGCTTTTATAGAATAATTATTAAACATTTGATAAAAACTCCTATCTTTATTACAACTCTTTGAGTTCACACTTTTTTGCCCCCCTTATTACCCTTTTAGATTTTTCATCTTTATAGAAGATTGATAATTCGTGCCCTACCTATTTTTAATAGAGAGTTATTGATCATAAAAGCCCTGGCCTGTTCAGGGCTTTTTTAGTAAAGTTCTTTTTTAAACATGATTTAGTTCTCTTCAATTTCAATTGGATTAGCCAGGCCTTGGGGATAAGGTTCTTATAGCTTTGGTAAAGCTTATGTATGGAGTATCTATAGGGATGATACGACATACCACAAACTTTGACCAGGATATATTCAAGTTGCAGCGCCCTGATCTCAGTTATGAGTTCTCAGTTCCCGGTTTTTCTTGGTAAAACGGTCGAAGATAAAAGCTCACTCAGAAGAGACCCTGAATACGTCCTTAGGGCCGTTTCAGGGTGACGTCTGGCTATGTTTGAAACAGCCGTCATTCCGGACTTGATCCGGAATCTCATTCTCATTAGCTCACTCAAATGGGATTTCTCCCGTTGGTCAAAATGACAAAATACGTGTGTTTTTTTGTCATTCCGACAGAGCGAGGTAGGAGCGACGAGGAATCTCATCAGGTTTTATTGTGGGAACTGCTATTGCTCACTTAGAAGAGATTTCTCCCGGAGCTTGTTCTCGGATCTAAAAAAGAAATCCTAAACTCACCCCATAAGATCTGAAGATGATGTTCTTTCCCTTTTCTCCGGGTTCGTCCAGTAGGGGTTTATCGAGGACATAATAATTATAATCTCCGAAGACGTTTAGGTTTAAGTTAAAATCATAGTTTTTGACTATTGGAAACTGGAGCCCCAGGCGTGCATTGGCCATATCGCTTTTGATCTTATCGCTTAGGCCGATATTGTAAGCGGTCATCAGGTTGATATTCACACTTTCATAATTGATAAAAT
>NZ_JBEPWD010000091.1:0-7678 GCF_041642575.1 Salegentibacter sp.
CAGAGTAATTTGTTCCTCAGGCTTGAGCAGGGAATTAAATTCCTCAATAAAATTCGGGAAGAGTTTAATAAAGGCTTCATCAAAATTCCTCATCAGTTTTTCCTTTTCGCGTCTCAGGTTTAAACTGTTGATGGTATATTGGAGTTTTTTCAGGTTCTCCTCATTAAGATCCTCTTCAATCTTCAATTTAAATTCTTTGAACTTTTCAAAAATATCGGCATCCTGAGTAAAGAAAAATCCGATGTATTCTTCCTTGATCTTGTTGGCCTCCTGTAACTGTGCATTTAATCGGTTAAGTTGCTGGTTCTTTGATTCTACCTCCTCATTTACCAAAATGATACGTTTATTGGTTTCTTGCAGAGTATGGTGTGCTTCTTCAATGGTTTTCCGAGCTTTTTTCATCTTAATCACCTGGTAGAAAATGATAACGGCTAGACCCATAACGAAGAGCAGGAGGAAGGTTACAATAACATTTTGCCGGTAAAGCGCTTCCCGTTGCTTTTCGATCTTTTGCACGATTTGTTCTTCAATTATTGGCAAGATAGCCCCAACACGAATTTTTCTTTGCTGTGCTCCATAAAAAGAGGCGTCCTCATTGGCCTTTCTTATAAAAGCTGAGGCCATATCGGTATTTCCACGTTCAAAAGTAAGCTCAGCAAGCCTTATCATTGCCAGGGTTTCTTTCGTAGAGGTTTTTATATCGGCAATAGAAGCTTTAGAAAAATGAAAAATAGCCTTCTCTTTTTCATCTAACTGGAAATAAATGTCTCCCATGCTGTAATGAACCAAAGCCTGATCCCTTAATCCTAATTCCTGATCTAAAAGCGATTCAAAAATTCGCAAGGCTTCTAGTAAGTCTCCATGCTTGTATTCAATAAATCCTTTTAAAAACGAGTTGAAAAAGGTTCCTTCTTCTGCAAGCCGGAGCGCCTTCTCGCGATAATTCTGGGCCGTTTTCAGATATTCCAAAGCAAAGAAAGGTAGGGCGTTATACTCGGCCATTTCGTTGTAAAGCCTACCGGCCAAACCAAAATACAGGGAACGGGTGTTTTCAGGGATTTCCTCAGGGGATATGGTTTCCAGAAAATCAAGAGCTTCTTTATACATTCCGGCAGAAACACTTATGTCTGCCAGGTTAACAACCGCGGTAGCTTTTAGAGGAAGGCTATCAAGTTGATTTGCCAAACTTCGGATCCTTAAACCATATTTAAAGGCAGAGTCTTGTTTAAAAATCCGGTATTCATTAAAAAGTTGGAGGTTGAGTTCATACTGTTTTTGAAGTTCCAGAGAATCAACATTGTTAAGCTCATTTCTTAAATTCTCAATGCGATTTACCTTTTCCCGGTCATATTCCTCAGCTTTTTCAATGTTTTCAAGAACAGCATTCAGGATCTCCTCCTCCTGACCGAACAAAGAAACTGAGAAAAAGAAGAAAAATAATATTAGTAAATTAAAAAAAACCTTCATCGTTTTGAAAATTCAAAAGAAAGATCGGACAAAAATAGATATTTCTATTAATCAAAGATATAACCCCTATCAGGAAAGTAAAGTCTCATCCAGGTTTTTCTTTGTGTATGAAAAAGCAAAAACAGAATTATTAATTTTTTAGGTTTCTTTTTCCGTATTCTGAAATTCATTTTTTAAACTCTCCTATTTCCTTTAATTTTCCCATATTTTTGCATGCGTCCTAAACTAAAAATTATGATTCCGGAGGAAATATTGGGAGAATTTGGTGCCAAACGAGTAGAATACCCTAAAGGAGAAGTTATTTTTTCTGAAGGGGAAAATGCCAATAACTACTACCAGGTTGTTTCAGGGGAAGTTAAGATGAACAATTTTAATTATGACGGGAAGGAGTTTGTCCAAGGTATGTTCTATGCCGGGCAGAGTTTTGGGGAACCTCCTTTGCTGGCGAATGTAAAATATCCTGCCAATGCTGAAGCAATGACTGATGCCACGCTTCTAAAACTACATAAATTAAAATTCCTGGACCTGCTTTCTTCCCACCCCGAAATTCACCTGGGAGTAACCAAAACCCTGGCCAGCCGACTCTATTACAAGGCTATTATCGCTTCAGAGCTTTCCACCCAGGAACCGGAACACAGAATTTTACGACTTCTTGATTATCTCAAAAAGCATGTGCACAAGCTTCAAGAACCATTTTCCTACAAAGTTGATCTTACACGCCAACAAATTGCGGATTTAACCGGGCTTCGGGTGGAAACGGTAATTCGGGCAACAAAATCTCTTGAGAAGAAAGGTGAGTTGAAGATAAAATCGAGGAAAGTCTATCGCTAATATTTCTCTTTGAGATTTTCAAGCAAAATCCAACCTATCCCAATCGGGAAAAGACAACTCCCTGCAAAAAGATAAATGGCAATATCATCAGGCATTTGCCAGCGTTGCCACATTGCCAAACCACGGTACAACAAGATAAGTTCTGTAATAATAAAGCCGGTGAAAAATATCCAAAACCCAATTTTGGAGACTTTCATCAGGTTAAAATGATGCATTAAAGCGAAGAGGAAGGGACTTATCAATCCCAGAAAAACCCAGTGTAGGTAACCAATTACGAAATCGGGGGTTTTGTAGGCCAGATCGGCGAAAAAAGGTAAAGCAGATAATAACTGAGCGATGAGTTTCACTCCCAGTACCCATGCTGCGATCTTTAAAAGCAATTTCGAAAATGATGCAACTACTTTTCCCAGTCCTGCCTTTTTAAAAATACTGAAGAATTTCAGAAAAGCGAACACCTGAATTACAGCTCCTATTCCGGCCAGATTATAGAAAATTGCATTAGGTTGGGTCCATAATACCGACAGGAAAAAGGTAAGGATAATGGCAACATTTATATAAATGTAGAATCTGTTGAAATCGGAGGAGGAAATGTTTAAATTTTTCCTTTCCGCAATAAAAAAGATGATTCCGCATAGTGCAAGAATAAACCAGGCGTTATATTGAAAGTGCAAGTAAAAATATATAGCGAGTTTATACCAGATCGAAGTACTTCCAAGCGTGCTCATAATCCCACCAAGAGCCCACGGACCGATACTGGAAATCACCATATAAATTAGCGATGCTTTTATACACTTATAAGAGAATCGCGATTTGAATTCAGTTGGAGTTTTTGTTAAAACCATCCAGGCAAAAAAGTAGCTGGCTATAAGGAAAAGTGTAGAGAAAATTATAGAAAATAAGGCATATCCCTGGAAGGGAAAGCTCAGTAACATTCCCAGGATTGAGATTTGCGTAAACCAAAAGATCCTACGGTAGCGTTTATCTATGCCTGCATCTTTAAGAAAAATAATATAAATAAGGCTGGTAATAGCAACATACACCCAACCCAGTAAGGCTACGTGAGAATGTGTATGTACCAGAAAACGAAAAGTGGCCGGCACCTCGGCGAAGGAAAATAACCTTAATACCACTCCTAAAAGAGCGACAAGGAAAAAATACCCTAAGGCCAGGGTGATATGCTTTCTTATAGCGATCATTTAAGCTGCAAGATAGAAAAATAGATTCGGGTAATTGAAAACAAAAAAGGCTGCCTCAGAGCAGCAGGTTTGATCGATCTATACTATTGGGGCAGTAAAGTTTTATCAATTTTTTACCTGCGAGCTATGAAACAGCCGGCTTGCAATCACTAAACTAATCTTAAGTACAAGAACTTCTCTTGTTTCCCTGAATCTACGGTTATGCCAGAAAATTCCAGGGTAGTTTCACAAAAAATGGCTGCTTTAAAGCGAAAGGTTAAACTTTCAGATGTTTGGGGCATTAAAAAAACCCTTCGACTTCAAAACAGCCGGCTTGCAATCACTAAACTAAATCATCACTTTCTCTTCCAAAGCTATAGCCTTGGGGAAAAGTATATTATTTTCAAGGTGGATATGTAAATACAAATCCTTTTCAAATTCGTCTAATTTTGAATAGAAAGCTTTAAAGGTATTACAGGATCCCTGCGGCGGAGTGAAATTATCACTCAAGTCTGCAATCTTTCTTATAATATCTCCAGCGATCTCATGTTCCTCTTCCATCATCTTAACCGGGTTGCCCGCAGTTCCAAAAGGAGGACGTTCAAGCCTGGTATTTTCTTTTTCGGCATTTACCATCTTGGTTATAAAGGGGAAAAGGATTAATTCTTCTTTTCTAAGATGAGATTTTAACTCATCTGCCAGTTTATGAATCAAGATGTCTATTTCAATTAACTCCGGACGATCTTTTGCGTGAGAACGCACAACCCGCTGGCAGTAATGCAGCAATAACGGGATGCTTTCTTCAACATATTGATGATGAACATTAACTATATGATCGGCCAGGAAATCCAATTCCCAGCTGTTGTATTTATATTCCTTGCTGCCGGTGTTATAGGCCTTTAGCAGATCTCTCTCAATATCTTCAAGGTTCACACTTCTTCTTTTACATGCAACTTCGAGTTTTTCTCCTCCGCCACAGCAAAAATCAATTCCGTATTTCTTAAAGACATGAGCGTTTTTTATGTTGTCAGTAACTAACTCGGCTACTGTTTTATCCTTTATTGCGTTCATGATCTCTATCTGAATAACAATGTAAAGATCACATCTTAAGAAAGGATATTATATGAGCGTAGTCATAAATTGATTTTTTTCTAAAAATCTTTTTTAGCTGAAACCCGCTTGATTCGCCATACCGGAATAATAACCCATAGGATAAGCACTGCTATAGAAAGAAAAGCACCCAATCCGGTTCCGAAGAATTGTTTGAAAACAGCCCCGGTATATCCCAGCAAGGCCGAAATATCCAGTTTGAGCAGAATAAGAATCCTGGAAAGATCAATAGGATTCAGCAAACTGGCTACCAGCGAAAATTTATCCAAAGGATAGTCCTGGAAATAAACCAATGACAATAGAAAGATTCCGTCATAAACCACGGCCAGAAAAAGCCAAAGCAAGATCGCTAACCCAAAACCTTTTATCTTGTTCTCGTTGGACAGGGCAATATTAAAGGCCAGAGCAGTAAAAATAAAAGTGAGAAATACCCCCGAAATCAATAGGGAAGCAAAATCCCAAATCGCGCTGGATTGAAACAAGCCGTAGATCACAAAGGGCAGCCCTAACCCAAGAATAAGACTAGCCGACAAAGAAATAGCCACTCCAAGGTACTGACCCAGAAAGATAGAACTTCTCCTCATGGGCTGTGCCAGCAGGAGCTCAGTAAATTCCCGGGAATTATAAAAATACATCACTCCAAAGATGGTCCCTATCAAAGGTACCAGGATAATGATCACATTCATCAGGGTTATTACCGCATTAGAAAGATCGTTATTCAGGAATAATAGCACTACTCCTAAAAGCAAATAGAAAAAGAAATACACATAGCTCCAACGGCTACGGGAAAGATCGTAAAAACTATATTTTAGTATTTTAAGCATGATTCTCTGTTAAGATGTTGGCAATTGCATGTTCGAAATCTTTCTCCCCTGTAGAAGTCTTTAGCTCCTCTACTGTACCGTCAAAATAGATTTTCCCTTCCAGTAAAAAGACGATCCTGTCTGATATTTCCTCGACGAAACTCATAATATGAGAAGTTATAAGAATAGTTTTTTCTTTGGCTTTTTCCTGCTGAATAAGCTTTCGTAGACGGATCAGGGAAACCGGATCCAGGCCGGAAGTGGGTTCATCCAGAATAATTAAAGGGCTATCGAACATAAAACACAAGACAAGGTTCACCTTTTGCTTGCTCCCTCCCGAAAGGTTACTGAGTTTTTTATCAAGAAAGGGTTCCAGTTTAAAAAGTTCTATTAATTCCTGATCCCGAGCCTGTTTTCCGCGTAGATCCTTGATCATATCAATAAGTTCCTGTACTCTAAGGTTTCCAGGAAAATTGGCTATTTGAGGGAGGTAATCTATATCTTTACGATAATTCCAGTGTTTTCTTACCTTTTCTCCGTTTACTTCAATTTCTCCTTTTTGAGGAACGACCATCCCGAGAATACTTTTTATAAGGGTTGTCTTCCCGGAACCATTTGGGCCCAATACAGCTATAATTCCGCCATCTGGGGTTTGCAGATTAAGTCCGTTCAGCACAACGAGGGAACCGAATTTTTTATGCAGGTTTGTGATATTTACCATTGGATTCTTTTCATTTGGGGCTGATCATCAATAAGATCGGCCGGGGTAAAAATAGGGGAAACTTTTTCTGAAAAATCGAGCATTCCTATAAATACACTTCTTAACAGCACAATAGCTTCAGGGGTTTGATTTACAAGATAAGAGAACAGCGTTACCGGCCTGAATGGAACATCTCCTATCCCGTTTTTGTCCAGGTCATAACCCGAATAGCCACTCCAGTAATTGTTAGAAAATTTATTATCATTGAGTTTCCCGGTATATGCAACATCAAAAGAATTATAAAGGAAGTTATTCCGTTCAAAGATATTGTCGTAGACGGCACCGCGAATCCTAATCGCATATCCGTTGTCTTTAAAATCGTTTTCAATATAATTTATACGGTTAGTATTATCAGCGCTTATGGCGATGGTATTATCTTCAAAAATATTATTCTTTAATTCTGAATCGTTAATTTCTTTCAGAAGGAGACCGTAAGAAGCGCTCCCCCAGTTTTTTCTGAAATGATTCCCGTTCATGTCAATGAATTTCGAATACATTACCGCCACACCGGCACCGTTATTTTCAAAGATATTCTCTGTAAACACATTATGGTCAGAAAACATAAAATGCAGTCCGTATCGCAAATTGTCTTTACAGAGGTTATCCAGGACCTCTGTATCTTTTACAAACTCCAGGTAGATCCCATCTCTAAGTCCAATCACTTCATTATTCTTTACCGAAATATTCTCTGATTTCCATAGGTGAATACCGTTTCCTGAAGAGGCCTGATCTGTGGCATTGCTGGTAATTATATTTCCTGATACTGTCCCTTCAGAAGACCGTTCTATAAGAATACCAAAGAAAACCTGATCCAACAGGTTATTCCTGATCTCGAAATTCTTTGCATTTGAGACTAAAATCGCTGCAAAGTCATTAGTATGGCTGGTTCCTACATTAATTATTTTAATTCCTTCAATTGAAAAATTCTCAGCTTTTACACTTAATGCCGTCCCTTTCATTTGAGCATCTATAACCGGAAAATCTTCTCCTATTATTGTAAGGGATTTGTCGATAATCGTGAGGTCATGTTCATTATAAGTGCCGCTTTTAATCCTGAGGGTATCACCATCTTCAGCCATATCGATAGCCGCTTGAATGGTTTTTACCTCGCAACTTTTACAAACCTCGATCTCCCTGGCCTGAAGTGCATTAATATTAATTACGAGTAACAGAAAGAGAATTAAATAGTTTCTCATGTTATTTGCGACTTGTTGTTAAGGAATCCTGTTGATGAAAATGGGTCATTAACTCATCCCAGGTAAAAATTCCTTCTGAAGCATTATTTACAACAGCGCTTTCTTTTTTAAAGGCAGCAAGGTTTTCTCCCATAGGGCTTTTTATGCTGTCATTAATCACAAAACCGGCATTATCTACTTTTAACATTGTACCAGGGTTTTCGAAATCGGAAACCAACTGAATTTCCATTTCGTGATTGTGCTGAAGCTGGTCTTTCACCAAACATTCTATAGCATCGTATTTATACTGTTTGCCTTTATTAGTTACGGCCTGAGCGGCATAAGCCGGACTCACAA
>NZ_JBEPWD010000092.1:0-4521 GCF_041642575.1 Salegentibacter sp.
ATTGAGGACAGCACCAGCCTGGCCACTTCAGCAGATCTGGATCTAAGCAAAGCCGAAATTCTTTTCGAAATTCCACAATTGCAGGATCAGGAATACACATTCTCTCTTAGCAATGATAAAGGAGATGTTTTGAAGTTTGGTTACGACCACGGAAAGGAAGAATTCTTTATCGATAGAAGTAATTCCGGACTGGTGGATTTCAACGATAATTTTGCAAATAAGATTTCTACTGCCCCCAGACTTTCAGATGCCGAAAACCTCAAAGTTCGTGCAATAATTGACAATATGTCTATTGAGCTTTTCTTTGATGATGGTCACACTGTTATGACCGAGATCTTTTTCCCGCAGCAGGCCTTTAATAATTTTTCTGCTGAAGGCGATCAGAACTTCGAAATAAGCGATTTAAAAATTAACCAGTTAAAACATAATCAGGAATAAGTCCTGTTACCAGAACCAGAAGGTTCCTGCGAATGATATTTTATTAATCACACATTTTTAACCCATGAAAAAAATGATTTTTCTCTTACAAATATTCTTAGCCAGCACCTTGTTTGCGTCCTGCTATGATGACGATGTCGTTTTTATAGACGAGATCGATAGCCTAAGAATCGAAAAACTACTGGAATTCAATTTTGATGAATCATCTGACGATTCCGTAACAGAAACTTCAACCGGGGAGACCTTTCCTGTTGAAGGGAAATCGGTAAACCGAATGGATGGAATATCGGGAAATGCTTTGTTCTTCGACGGATTAAGCAATGAGATAAACGGGCAAATTAATACCAGCCTGCTTCCCGATGACGAATTAACCATTTCCCTCTGGGCTTCCCCGAGATCTTTTCCCGTGGGAACTGCCGCTATGCTAGCCATGACTTCAGAAGATTCTGAGTCGGGTATAATGGTAGGACTGAATAAATTTGGACAGATTGTGGTGCAATATTTTGTAGATGGTTCCTTTGAGGAAACCGTGAGCACCACCAGTATTCCAAGAAACCGTTGGAGCCATATTATCGTTGGAATTAGCCCGGCTACCCAATCGGTGAATATTTTTCTTAACGAAGAGGAAATTACTTCAGGCGGCGCCCCATCAGGTTCAATAACCTGGCCATCGGGCAATACTCCTTTCAGTATAGGAAAGAATACTATGGGTGAATCTCTGGGCGATTTTGAAATCGATTTCTATTCCGGGGCTCTTGATGAGATCCAGGTTTACTCCGGAAGTGCCACCCCTGCAGTTGCCGAATTCATTGGAGGTCAGTATGGAACTCCCGGCGATGTAGATTATAACCTGGGAATCGACTATTCCGGGGATCCACACCGGCCAATCTATCACCCCATCCCAGATTATGGATGGACAAATGAATCTTATGGCCTTGTTTATCTTGACGGAACTTACCATATGTTCTTTCAGAAAAATGAAGTTTTCCTCGGAATTGCTCAACAGAACTGGGGACACTTAACCAGTCCTGACCTCGTAGACTGGGAAGAACAGGATGCTGTTTTATGGCCTACTGAAGGATGGGATCAGGCCGGAATATGGTCTGGTGACGCTATAATTCTGGAAGATGGTACTCCTGCGGTTATTTATACCGGTGTAGACGGAAATCGTGCCGGGATGGGTACTGCGTTTTCTTCCGATAATTATCAAACCTTAGAGAAAAATCCTAACAACCCGCTTATTCCCGCTGCCCCGGAAGAGGTAGATCTTGATTTCCGCGATCCTTATGTGATTCATAAAGACGGGTTATACCATATGATCATAGGAAGCGGAATTGCTGCGGAAGGAGGAAATGTGGTTTACTACACCAG
This sequence comes from Salegentibacter sp., assembly GCF_041642575.1. Lineage (NCBI taxonomy): Bacteria > Pseudomonadati > Bacteroidota > Flavobacteriia > Flavobacteriales > Flavobacteriaceae > Salegentibacter > Salegentibacter sp. The sequence goes on from NZ_JBEPWD010000092.1 coordinate 1,810, forward strand.
CGAAGATTTTGAAGACTGGACCTACGAGGGAATCCTGTTCCAGGGAGATATCAACCAGGGCCAGGGAGAATTCTGGGAAATGCCTGTTCTTCACGAAATTTCTGACGGAAGATTTATTTTCCTCGTTCAGAAAACGCCAGATAATACTTCCCCGGCCATTTCTTTTTACTGGACCGGAAGTTTCGAAAATGGTGAATTCATCCCTGAATTTGAAAACCCTAAATACCTGGAAGTGGTTAATGGATTCCTTTCTCCGGCTGTAGCTATTGATGAAGAAGGTAGAACCACTGCCATAGGAATAATTCCCGATGAAGTTTCGCCGGAATTTCAGCAGCAACAAGGCTATGCTCATTTATTCAGCATTCCGCAGGTGTGGACTTTAGACGAAGAAGGAACTATCCTCATTGAACCTCATCCAAACTTAGTTGATTACCGTGGAGAACAGGTGAATATTGGAAGTTTAAATCTTGAATCCGGACAGGAAGATAATATCGACTTCAACGGAAAGCATTTTGAAATGAATGCCACTTTCGATACCGGCACTGCCGACAGGTTTGGATTTGTTTTAGGAAAATCTGAAACCAGTGGAGAGGAATACAGAGTGTACTACGATTTCACAACCCAGGAATGGGTGGTAGACGCTTCCGATTCTTCAACTTCAGATTTGGTAAGAAGAGATGTGCGTAGAGGTTCTTTCAGCTTAAGCCAGGGAAGTACAGTAGACGTGCAGGTATTTGTAGATGGTTCGGTACTGGAAGTATTTGTTGATGGGAAATCACATTTTACGGGAAGATTTTTCCCCGAAAGTGCCGATGCCAATGGAGTTGATCTCTTTGTTGAAGGAGGATCTGCCTCGGCCGATGTCACCATATACACTATCGAGAATTAATAAATTAACCTAAAGCCAATTATGAAAAATCTAATTGTTATAACACTCTTTCTCTGGTCTTTCAGCTCTTTTGCACAAGACCGCACCATAACGGGTACAATTGTAGACGGGAATGACATTCCCGTGCCCGGTGCAAGTGTTCTTATAAAAGACAGCTCCAGGGGAACAATGAGTGATTTCGATGGGAATTTCGAATTAAATGTTAGCGATGGCGAGATCCTGGTAATTTCCTTTTTAGGATTTCTGACCCAGGAAATTGTTATAGATGACAGAGATAATTATTCAATTACCCTCGAGGAAGATGTGTCCCAACTGGACGAAGTAGTTGTGACCGGATATACTACAGAAAGAAAATCTGACATCGCCGGAGCAATTACGGTGGTAGACGTTTCTGAAGTTTCCCAGGAATTCAGCCCCAATATTCTTACCTCGTTGCAGGGAAGGGTGCCCGGGATCCAGGTGAATTCAGGAGGAACTCCCGGAGGAAACGATTCACAGATATTAATTCGTGGTTTAACCACGGTGAATTCAGGGTCAAGTCCGCTATGGGTAATAGATGGAGTTCAGACTTTTAATCCTTCTTCCCTGAATCCTGATGAAATTGAGAGCATCCAGGTGCTAAAAGATGGAGCTTCAGCAGCTTTGTATGGTACATCAGCCGCAAACGGGGTTATCGTGGTAACGACAAAAAAAGGAAAAGAAGGAGTATCTGAATTTTCAGTAAAGTCGGAAACCACCTTAAACATGCTAAGAGACGATATTGATGTTTTAAATGCGAGACAGTGGGCCGATACCTATTACCAGGCACGAGCTAATGATGGCATTTCAGGAAACTTTAATATGCTTACCGATAATGGCACCGGCTTCGATATTCCTGAGTTTCTTGATGACGAGCAACTGCTTCGCGCTTCAGATACCGATTGGGTGGATGTGATAATTGATAATTCCCTTTCTTATAATTCTGATGCAAATTACCGCTATGGCAATGAGAAAATGGAACTATTTGCAGGGGTAAACTACACCAAGGACAATGGGATTCAGAAATACACCTACTACGACCGGTTTAACGCCAGGCTAAATACCACTTTTAAACTTTGGGATGACCGCATAACTGTGGGAGAAAACTTCCTCTATTCCAATTTTAATGAAGTGCAGGCCAATGAATTTGAAAATGCTATTCTCCAAAACCCTCTTTTACCGGTTTATACCGAAAATGGCACTTACATGGCGCCTGTAATTCAGGATAAAGCAAATTCCCTGGCCAATCTATGGGCTAACCGCAAGAATGAGCAAAGGAATAACAGATTTTTAGGTAATGTCTTTGCAAATTTTGAGATTCTGGAAGGCTTGAATTTCAATACTTCCTTAAACTTCGATTATGTGCGAAATAATTTTGACACCCGCACTCAGCCGTTTGTACAGATGAACCAGATCCCGAGTGTTTTTAGAAACATTGATGTAGACCAGGTGGAGAATGAATTTTTTAAAACTATTTGGACCAGTTTACTTTCATATGATTTTGAACTCGACAAACACCGGTTTAACGTCTTAGGAGGAATTGAATTCACGAAAGAGGATGAAGACTTTCTAAATGACCGCATCAGAGGTGTTGATATTACCAATTACCCGGATTATATCGTAAGAACCGATGCTGAATTCCAAACAATTCAGGGCGCTGTTGAATACCGCAAGCAATCCCAGTTTGGGTCTTTGAAATATATTTTTGATGATCGCTATATCATTTCCGGAAGTATTCGCCGGGATGGTTCGTCACGATTTGGACCCAACAATAAATACGGGATTTTCCCGGCGGCCTCAGTTGC
>NZ_JBEPWD010000092.1:4621-7671 GCF_041642575.1 Salegentibacter sp.
CAAAAAGGTTCACCAATTGCTTCCTTTTACGGCCTTGTGGCCGACGGAATCTTTAGAACTCCGGAAGAAGTGGCCGTACATGCCCGGCAGTCTGGAAAAGACCTGGGAAGAATTAGGTACAAAGACCTTAATAATGATGGAGTGATCAATAACGATGACCGAACAATAATTGGAAATCCACATCCAGATTTTATATACGGCCTAAACCTAAACGCTGCTTACAAAGGCTTTGACCTTAGTGCTTATTTTGACGGAAAACACGGTCATGATATTTACAATACCCAAAGGAACCTTGGTGATTTCACCTATTTCAGTTTCAATTTTGGGAAAAACACCCAGGATGCCTGGACACCTGAAAGGGCGAATTCCAATATTCCTGCTTTGAGTACCAATAACTCGAATAATGAAATTCAACCTTCGAGTTATTTTGTAGAAGACGGGTCCTATTTCAGGCTAAAAAATATTACCCTTGGATACACTTTTAAAGAAAATCTCACAGATCAATTAGGATTAACAAATCTTCGATTCTATTTATCGGGACAAAACCTCTGGGATATTACTTCCTTTTCCGGCTTCGATTACGAAGTTTCAGGTTTAGGTGCCGGTGGAATAGGAATCGCAGGTTATGGTCTTCCGCATACCAAAACTGTCACTTTTGGCGTATCTACAAATTTTTAAATCCATCTTATGAAAACAATGAATAACAAATTAAAGCTCATACTACCCATTCTGGGGTTGATGTTGATCGTCGGATGTGTTTCAGAGGATGATCTTCATGTTCAGGAAGAAAACACGATTTCTGAAGAGAACCTTGAGCCTGAAGCACTGGTGATTGCCGCTTATAGTGCTCTGGATTACCGCTACAATACCGGAGATTTCAGAGATCTCTGGCCTTTTGACCATGCACCTTCTAACTGGGGAACTTCAGACATTCGCTCCGGAGATGCCTATAAAGGTGGAGGTGGTACCGGGGATAACCCGGGTGGAGGCATGCACCAAATGGAGACCCATGATCTCTTTCCTTCCAGTGATAATGCTTATAACCTCTGGAGATCGATCTACTTCGGAGTAAAAAGAGTAGATACTGCCCTTAGGTTTTTAACCGAACTGGAAGAAGGAGAATTCGACCAGCGAGATGTTAGACTTGGAGAGCTATATGTGCTTAGAGCCCATTTCTATTTTGAAGCCATGAAAAACTTTGGGTCTATTGTATGGTATGACGAGAATACCTCTGTAACCGAACTGAAATCTATCTCCAATACTTTTGATGAAGATTTTATATGGGGAAAGATAGAAGACGACCTTAACAGGGCTATTGATCTATTGCCTGAATCCCAACCCGATCTTGGTCGTGCTAATGCTCTTGTTGCTCATGCGTATTTGGCCAAGGCACACTTATTCCAGGAAAACTGGCAGGAAGTGATTGCAAATACCAATATGGTAATAAACTCAGGGCAGTACAGGTTAGTGGAAGATATTGAGCGCTTATACTCTGAGCCGGGTTATGGAAACCCTGAGAATATTTTTGCCATACAATTTTCTATTAATGATGGTTCGCAATACGGAAATGTAAACTTTGGGGATCTTATAAACTCTCCGGACAGTCCTAACGATGATCCTAACCATCCCTACCTTAATGGAGATGATTTTCATAAGCCTTCACAAAACCTGGCGAATGCTTTTAAGGTCAATAATGATGGACTACCCATGTTCAACACGTTTAATTCCGGAAATGTTAGTGAAGAAGATTTTGTAGATCCAAGATTGGACCACACCATAGGTAGACCGGGTATCACCTGGAAAGACTGGACAGCTATGCCACAACAGGAAGACTGGAGCAGAGATGCCGGGACCTACGGCCTTTTGGTACGGAAGAAAAATATGATCTATCCAACTTCTGATGGAATGGCCTCTAACCCAAATGGATTCCCGTGGGCTTTAGGAAACCTTGACTTCCCTTTAATAAAGTATTCAGACCTTCTTTTATGGAAAGCCGAAGCCCTCATTGAAACAGGAGATGTTTCCCAGGGGATTGAAATTATTAATGAGATTCGTTTGCGGGCAAAAAACTCACCTTATGTAAAGGATTTTGAAAATCCTGCTGAGGATGCTGCAAACTATTTAATAAACACTTATCCCACTTCTTTATCTCAGGAACAAGCAATAGAAGCGCTGCGTTTTGAGAGAAGATTGGAATTAGCCAATGAGGGTCACCGGTTTTATGACCTGGTGCGATGGGAAATTGCTGATAGCTACATAAGTGAATATATAGCTAGTGAACAGGCACGTAGATCATATTTGTCGGGAGCTAATCTTGAGCCACACGAATATTACCTGCCTATTCCTCAAATAGAAATTGATGCCAGCGGCGGAGTTTACTCGCAAAGACCCGGATATTAAATAATTCAATTCAAAAAATATTAAAACTGATCAAATGAAATCATTCCAAAAATTACTAAAGATTACAATTGGGTTATTCCTGATATTACCCTTTGTAGTGCTGCATTCCTGTAGCGATGATGATAATTTCACCGATGTAGTGCCAGATTTTTCCGAGGCCATAATTCGGTCTTTCGAAGTAAATGGTGAATTTGCCGAAATAGACCATACCTCGGCGACTATCTCCATGACCTTGCCTGCCGGAACAGACTTAAGTGCCGTTAGCGTAGATCTTCAAACTCCCGAAGGAACCACTGTTGATCCGGAATCGGGAAGTACCTTAGATTTTTCTGAAGGTCCTGTTATTTTTACAACCCTGGCGCAAAATGGCGCGAATCGCGAATACACGGCTATGGTTGCTGCTTATGGAGACCCCAAATTCCTCAATTTTTCAATAGGAGAACATGCAGGGGAAATTGACCATGAAGAAAATACTATCACGGTAAATATAGGTAGTGAAGACGGCGATATAGAAAGCCTAACTCCCAATTTTGTTATTCCTGAAGGTACAAGTGTAGATATCGCTTCAGGGGTTTCAAGAGATTTCTCCAGGCCTGTAGTATATACCATTACTTCAAACGATGGTTTTACCGCTGCTGAATATACCGTAA
>NZ_JBEPWD010000093.1:0-7654 GCF_041642575.1 Salegentibacter sp.
ATTTTCTCCCCATCGACTTCATACTTAAGCTTTTGCCGCTCCCCAATATTCAAACCGGCATAACCTCCTAAACCTATTTTTAACTTTCCTACGGTCGAATACCGAATACTTCGGTCGGTCTCGATCTTGGTAGAAGGACCAAATTCAAAATGCACAGGTACCACCAGGTTATCCATCCTGAATTTTGATTTTTTGAGATTATAATTGAATTCGGTTAAATAGGTCTCATTTCCTTCCTGCTCAAAAATCTGGTTATCTACCGGTTTTAAGCCATTAAATTGAAAGGATACTCCATATTTTAATCGAAGCCAGTTAGATTTCTCAAAAACCCTGGTTTTCCATGCCCAACCAATTTCAAAAAATCTGCTTCCAGCTAATTTGAAATCCGAATCGTTAAGAGACTGACCCTCTTCAAGCGCGTTGTTAAATCCGACAGCTATTACAATATCATTGGTAGTTCTTCTATCATATTTATTTGGATTAGTATCTAAACCTCCTACTTTACCGTCTTCGCCCAATCTTAGCCAAACACTTTTATCATTAGGACTATTTCTGGATTCCAGGGCAAATTTATTTTCAAGGATGGTAATACGGTTTTCAATGTTTTTTGCATGTTTCTCAGCAGCTGTCTCTTTTTGAAGTTCGGCGGATTCTGCAGTTATTTTACCCTGCTCAACAAGACGGTTCAAGGAAGTAACTGTTTTTTTTAATTCCTCTTTTTCCTCGGTAACGATTTCCTTCTTTAATTTTTCCAGGGTTTCTACCTGGGTTCCTGGATCTTTCGATTGAGCAGAAATTTCCTGGAATAAAATTGAACTAAGACTTACTACTAAATAGATAATGATTGTTTTCATATAATTGATTTGATTGATTGATAAATGACCCATAAAGGGATGATCTTTATTTTAATTAATTATTACGATTAGTAAATGCATAACTCGCTTCTTCAAAACCTTCTTTGAGCAATTCAAAGACTTTTTGACGAAAAGATTGATCGAGTTCTGTTTCAACATCGGCCAGAAGAGTAGATGCATTCACACTTTCATAGTTTCCAAAAGTTTGACGTTGGGTAATTTTACTGGCGGCATTTAGCAATAAATCGTCTACTTCGGCATCGGTAAGATCTCTTTCTGCCTGTTCATTAACCACCATGGCTATGGCTTCTTCCAATTCGGTTTCCATAATAATTCCCTCCTGAACCTGCGGGGTAAGGCGCATATTATCAAGTATAAAATGAAAGCTTTCAATTTCTGTTGAAGCAGCCACTAACTCCTCCCGCTTAATTTCCGGAGTAGGTTGAGGCGGAATTTGTTCAGCAGATACTGCATTTTCAGTTTGTGTAGGTTTTGAACCGCTTTCTTCAGAAGCAATCTCAACCGGAGTTTTAAAATCTTCCTTTTCAGGAACTTTTTCGATAGGTTCTTCTACTATCGCAGGTGATTCTTGTGTAGTCTTAATAAACAGGTTTCCTGCCAAAAAAGCCAGGACCACAAGTGCGGCAACAACAGGCAACCAAATCCTAAAATTCTGCTTTTTATCATCTCTGCCCATCCTGGATTCGAGTTTCTTCCAACTCTCTGCTGAAGGTGCAATCTGGCGCTCCCTCAACTTCTCTTCTGCCTGCTCTTCAAAATTATGTAGTGCCATAAGCTGCGTTTTGTGCGTTTAATTTTTCCTGTAATATTTTTCTTGCTTTAAAAAGCTGAGATTTTGAAGTCCCTTCTGTTATCTTCAATAATTTCGCGATTTCAGCATGTTTGTAACCTTCAACTGCGTACATCACAAATACCATTCGGTAGCCTTCCGGCAGCTCATCAATTAAAGCCTGGATTTCTTCTGCGCCTAATTCCGAAGAAATTGTTTCAGGAATTTCAGGGTGAGAATATTCATCCTCCAGAAATTCTATTTTCTTGTTAGACCTCAGAAATGAAATAGATTCCCTAATCATAATTCTCCTTATCCAACCTTCAAAACTACCTTCATTCTTAAAACTTTTCAGATGAAGGAAAACCTTTAGAAATCCGCTTAACATTACTTCTTCTGCCTGCTGAAGATCTTTAATGTATTGCCGGCAAACACTTAGCATTTTCCCTGAATGTTCTTCGTACAACTGCCGCTGTGCTTCCCGGTTTTGATTGGCGGCACGCTTTATAAGCAATCTTTCGTTTTTAAAGAGTTGAATTACTTTCACCCGTGGTTTTTAAGTTAGCCTCTATATATATAGACACACTAAAGTTACAAAAGGTTGCCTGTGCATTCATTTTTTTTGAAAATTAGTTCCTTAAGAGAGCGTTTTTAAAACTTGTATCTTTGCATTAGAAATCAATTTTATGGCCGAAGAAAAACTTACCCGAATCAATAAATACCTCAGCGAAGTTGGCTATTGTTCCCGCCGCGAAGCCGATAAACTCATAGACCAGGGTCGAATTACCCTTAACGGAAAAGTTCCTGAAATGGGCACTAAAGTAAGTACCGAAGATGAGGTTAGAGTAGACGGAAAATTGATTACAGCTAAAAATAAAAAAGAGCCTAATGTGTACCTGGCCTTTAACAAACCTGTGGGAATTGTTTGCACTACAGATACTCGGGTGGAAAAAGATAATATTATAGACTATATAAATTATCCGAAACGTATTTTTCCTATCGGGAGGCTGGACAAACCCAGTGAAGGACTCATTTTTCTTACCAATGATGGCGATATTGTTAATAAGATCCTTAGAGCCCGAAACAATCATGAGAAGGAATACATCGTCACCGTAAACCGACCTATAACCAGCGACTTCATAAAAAGGATGAGTAATGGCGTGCCCATTCTCAATACCACTACCAAAAAATGCGAAGTTGAAAAACTGGGGAAATATGAATTCAGGATTGTATTAACCCAGGGGCTCAATCGCCAGATTAGGAGAATGTGTGAGTTTTTAGGTTATGAGGTCACCGCCCTGAAACGCATCAGAATCATGAATGTGAACCTTGATGTGCCAGTAGGCAAATGGCGTGATCTTACTAATGAAGAATTGCAAACTATCAAAAAAATGGTAGACGATTCTATTAAAACTGAAGAGGCTTCCAAACTGGAGAAAGCCGCATCGCAAAATTTAAAAAAACACACTAAATTCAAACCCAAACAAAACAGGCCTTCCCGTGGACCGGATTCTAAATCTTAACAGATTATTAGCGAACTTCATTGATATTATGTTAAGATAACTTCCTAATTTTAAATAAACACTAATCAGGTAATATTTTAACAATGAAAATACCACCTTTTCATCTTGCCATTCCTGTTTCCGATCTACACAAAGCCCGAAAATTCTATCGGGACATTCTGGGCTGTGGAGAAGGCAGGAGCAGTGATCACTGGGTCGATTTCAATTTTTTTGGCCATCAGCTGGTTATTCATTATAAACCCCCATCAGAAACAGAAAAAGCTCACACCAATCCTGTGGACGGCAAAAATGTGCCAGTTCCGCATTTTGGGGTAGTTTTAGAATGGGATGTTTTTCAAGAATTCTCAAAGCTCTTGAAATCCCGTGATATAGATTTTGTAATTGAGCCTTATATAAGGTTTGAAGGGGAGGTTGGTGAGCAGGCTACAATGTTCTTTAAGGACCCTAGTGGCAATGCACTGGAATTTAAAGCCTTTAAAGATCCTGACCAGCTTTTTGCTTCCTAGTTTCGAAAAATTTTATATGGATAGATTAAAACCGGCCCTTGTAAGACAACTCTTTGTGCTTCTGCTCATCCTGTTCTTGTCGGTTTTAATTTTCAAAGAAATAATCCCTTATTTATCGGGTGTTCTTGGTGCAGTCACTTTGTATGTTGTTCTTAGAAACTGGATGAAGAAACTGCTTGACAGAGGCTGGAACCCGAGCCTCGCAGCGGGTTTATTAATGACTGTCTCATTTGTTGGCATCCTGGTGCCGGTGGGCCTGGTAGTTATGATGCTTACTTCCAAGATAGGTAAAGCAGTAGCTAATTCAGAAAGGGTAATCAGAGCAATAAAAGACCAATTGGCAGAAGCTGAAAGTTATATTGGCTACAGTGTCAGTAGTACGATAGACACTTCAGCCATTACTAATTGGATTTCGGGCAATCTCCAGAGCCTTGCGGGAGGTACTTTTAACGCCACCATAGCGATAGGTGTGATGTATTTCATGCTTTATTACATGCTTCTGAACAGAGATAAAATGAAAGAAATTCTTTTTTCATATATTCCTATGGGAAGAGAGAACATAGATGTAATAAGCGATGAAAGTAACGAGCTGGTAAAATCAAATGCACTGGGTATTCCTTTGGTTGCACTTTTTCAAGGAATAGTGGCCCTTATAGGTTTTCTCATTTTTGGAGTACCCGATCCATTTTTTTGGTTTGTAATAACCGCTATCGGCTCTATGATTCCGTTTGTAGGTACTGCTATTGGAATAATACCTGTAACAATTCTTCTGTTCGCACAGGGAGACAACTGGCAGGCGATTGCAATTCTTATATATGGTTTTGCCGTAGTTGGGGTGACTGATAACCTGATAAGATTATATATTCTGGAGCGATTAGCTGATGTTCATCCCTTAATCACTCTTTTTGGAGTAATTATAGGGGTTCCTCTATTCGGTTTTATCGGTTTGATCTTTGGACCATTATTAATATCATTGTTCTTATTGATCCTGAAGATCTATAAGAAAGAATACGGAAATGCTTACGACAAATTGTAAATACTAATCAGCAATTAATTTTAAATAATAAAAAGATGTTTAGCAGAAAGAGTACAAATATTGACGAGAAATATGTAGAAGAAAAAGTTGCAAAGGTTGACGAAGGTGATGTAGAACTAGCGGCTAAAAATCAGAAGGAAATATCAGATAAGATCCTTAATGCAAATGCGCTTAAGAAATACACCGAACTCGGAAAAGTGATGTTTGGTATGCTTCAGGATTACCGGAAGGGAATTTACAAAGACGTTCCGTGGTTTACCATTGCAGCTATTGCATTTGCTTTACTATATGTTTTAAATCCCTTAGATATGGTACCCGATTTCATTCCCGGAGTAGGTTATCTTGATGATTTTGCGGTTCTAACTTTCTCATTGAGATTTATGGAAACCGATCTGCATAAATATCTCGACTGGAAGCTGGAAGAAGGAGAAGAAGCTTAAGAAAAAAAGGCTTTCTGATTTTCAGAAAGCCTTTTTTGTTTATCTCTTCATGCCTCTTTGCTTGTGCCGCTCTCTGGCAAGCAAGGTGTTTTTAAGTAGCATTGAAACGGTCATAGGACCAACCCCGCCGGGAACAGGTGTGATATAGGACGCTTTTTTACAACAGTTTTCATAATCAACATCTCCTTTAATCACATAGCCCTTTTCAGTATTTTCATCGGGAACACGCGTAATTCCAACATCAATAACCACCGCGTCATCTTTGATCATTTCGGCTTTAAGGAAATCGGGGATACCCACTGCAATTATAATAATATCAGCCTGGGAGGTAATCTGGGTAATATTTTTAGTGAATTCGTGAGTAAGTGTTACCGTTGAATTCCCCGGAAAACCACTACGGCCCATCAGTATACTCATTGGTCGTCCCACAATATAGCTACGACCAATAACTACAGTATGTTTCCCTTTGGTAGGAATGTCGTAACGCTCCAGTAATTCAAGAATTCCAAAAGGGGTAGCAGGAATGAACGAAGTCATATCCAGTGCCATTTTTCCGAAGTTAGTAGGGTGGAATCCATCCACATCCTTATCGGGATCTACAGCGGTTAAAACCTTTTGAGTATCAATTTGAGGTGGCAGGGGCAACTGAACGATGAAACCATCTATATCATCATTTTGATTAAGTTCTTCAATCTTATCGAGAAGTTCCAGTTCGCTAATGGTATGAGGCAAGCGATAAAGAGAAGACTCAAAACCCACCTGCTTACAGGATTTTACCTTCGCATTTACATAGGTAAGGCTTGCGCCATCCTTGCCCACAATAATTGCAGCAAGATGTGGTACCTTCCCGCCTTTTTTCTTGATTTTTTCTACTTCTTGAGCAATTTCATTTTTAATGTCGTTGCTGGTCTTTTTTCCATCTAAAATAGTCATATTCAGTATTCAGTTAGCAGTTGCAGTTGGCAGTTCACTAATTGCCAGCTCCAAATTTCCCGGGGTTATTAATCATAAAGTTTAGAAGTTTTCCCACTTCGTGACTCTTCTTAAGCAATTCTTCTTTAGTACCAAAATCTATGTAATTACACGCATATGCAAATTCTAACCAACTTTGAGTTTCGGCGTTTTCGGCATCACTGTCGGTTAACTTACTTATAAAGTGTTTCTCATATCTTCTCTTCCTATATGCTTCAGCAACATTTACACAAACCGACCTGGAACTTCTTCTAATTTGGTCGGTAAGGGAATATGTTTCTTCTTTAGGAAATCTCTTGGAAACATCAAAAATCTCCATAGCCAGGGCAAATCCAATCTCATAAACCCGCAGTGACTTAAAATCCATATTTCAAAAATTAAAATTACTGCTCACTGAGACTGCTCACTGCCGACTGAACTACTTCATCCCCTTCATCATCTGCATCATCTTCTGGCCGCCACCGCCCTGCATCATCTTCATCATTTTCCCCATCTGGTTGAATTGTTTCAACAGCTGGTTAACTTCCTGAACCGTGGTTCCTGATCCTTTACTGATTCTTTTCTTCCTGCTGGAATTTATAAGTTTTGGATTACTTCGCTCTTCAGGAGTCATCGAATGGATTATCGCTTCAATTCCCTTGAAGGCATCATCATCAATATCTACATCCTTAAGCATCTTGCCTGCTCCCGGAATCATTCCCATCAGGTCTTTCATAGACCCCATTTTCTTAATTTGCTGAAGTTGATTCAGGAAATCGTCAAAACCGAATTTATTTTTAGCAATTTTCTTCTGAAGCTTTCTTGCTTCTTCCTCATCATATTGTTCCTGGGCGCGCTCCACAAGGGAAACAACATCTCCCATCCCTAAAATCCTATCGGCCATACGGGAAGGATAGAACACATCAATCGCGTCCATCTTTTCACCCGTACCAATAAATTTAATGGGTTTATTTACTACCGATTTAATAGAAATCGCAGCACCACCACGGGTATCACCATCTAATTTGGTAAGGATAACTCCGTCAAAATTCAATCTGTCGTTAAAAGCCTTAGCTGTATTCACCGCATCCTGACCCGTCATAGAATCTACCACGAATAAAGTCTCCTGTGGTTGAACAGCCTGGTGAATATTGGCGATCTCGGTCATCATTTCTTCATCTACAGCAAGTCGACCCGCGGTATCAATAATCACCACGTTATGGCCATTTTCCTTAGCGTGAGCGATTGCTGCTTTAGATATCGCAACCGGATCCATATTTCCTTCTTCGGAATACACCTCTACGCCAACCTGTTCTCCAACAACGTGAAGCTGGTTGATCGCAGCGGGACGGTAGACATCGCAGGCTACTAAAAGCGGTTTTTTATTTTTTTTCTTCTTGAGAAAGTTAGCCAGTTTCCCGGAGAAAGTGGTTTTACCACTACCCTGCAAACCAGACATCAGGATCACCGATGGATCACCTGACAGGTCGATTCCTTCAGCTTCACCTCCCATAAGTTCGGTAAGCTCATCCTTAACGAGCTTCACCATCATTT
>NZ_JBEPWD010000094.1:0-2601 GCF_041642575.1 Salegentibacter sp.
AATGAATTTGTGATCCAGGGAGTACCCCATTTTTATCTTGATCAGGTCCTACCAATTGGGTTAAAAATTGCTGAAGAAAGTGAGTTCAGCATAAAGATAAGTCAACTGGAGAATTTACCTGAACACGTAAATATTTACCTTTACGATAAAACTGAAGAAACTTATTTTGATTTAAGAAAGGCAGATTTTAAAGCTAATCTTGAGCCCGAAACCCATGATGACAGATATGAAATTGTTTTTCATAATGGCGAGGAACCAAAGGAAGAGGCTTCAGAAAAAGATGATTTGGAACTGAATATTGGTTATTCCTACAATACCCGTGAATTACATATTCAAAACCCGGAAATGTTGGAGATAAATAAACTGGTTATTTACAGTATTTCGGGACAGGAGGTACATAACTTTGTAGAGGTGCCAACAGCAAAACTAATAACCTTAGAACTGGACAAACCACTTAGCTCTGCTGTTTACGTTGTACGGGCCTACACCAATAAAGGAGTGATAGCAACCCAGGTGATTATTAAACAGTAGCTTACTTTTTGTATTTAAGAGGAAGATGAACCACCTTTTTGGTCAGGAAAAACTCCTCTTCAAAATAATCGGTGAGTTCGTAAATAGTGGCTTTAGGAAATTCGCGGAGTTCAACGGTGAGATCTCCACCTTTTAGGTATAGGATTCCGTTCTTTAACTCGTGTTTGCTCTTTTTGGCTATTTTCCCTTTAACCCAGTGAACAAAAGTTGGCATTGCTGCAACAGCTCTACTCACAATAAAATCATATTCTCCAGAGATCTCTTCTACCCTTGCATTGGTTACTTTCACATTTTCAAGATCGAGTCCGGCCACAACTTCCTCCACTACTTTAATCTTTTTCCCAATAGAGTCTACCAGGTGGAATTGAGTTTCAGGAAAAAGGATCGCTAAAGGAATTCCGGGGAAACCACCGCCGGTCCCAACGTCAAGAATTTTTGAACCGGGATTAAAGCTTTGTACTTTGGCAATACCCAGAGAATGTAAAACATGCCGTAAGTAAAGCTCATCTATATCTTTTCGGGAAACCACATTTATTTTCAGGTTCCAGTCCTTGTATAATTCTTCTAATTTGGCGAATTTTAAAAGCTGATCTTCGGTTAAATCCGGAAAGTATTTTTTTATTAATTCCAAAGTTTTCAAATTTGCCACAAAAATACATAATTTGGTGCTGAAATTGCAGCGTATATTAATACGGTATTGATTATAGATTAACTATATAAAAATTTTACCTTTACCGTTTACAAAAAAATTACATGGAAAACGTTCAAAATCAAATAAAATTCTCCCGGGTAGATTCTGCAAAGTTCTTTAGGATTCTAAACAAAAGAGTTAATAATTATTTCAAAGAAAACAATTTAAAAAAGACAGGGAACTGGAGGCTTCATCTAAAGGCCATAGCGATGTTCTCCTTATTTTTAACACCTTACTTTTTAATCCTTACATTAGATATATCCCAGTGGTGGATGCTTTTACTAACCGTAGTAATGGGTGCCGGAATGGCCGGTGTAGGCATGAATATTATGCATGACGGAAATCACGGCTCATATTCAACTAAGAAATGGGTAAATCAATTCATGGGAGGCACTATTTATGTGCTTGCCGGAAATGTTTACAACTGGCAGGTCCAACATAACGTACTTCACCATACTTACACTAACATTCACGGTCATGACGAAGATCTCGATGCAGGACGTATCATCCGATTTTCTGAACATTCCGAGTGGCGATGGTTCCATAAGTTTCAGCATTATTATTCTATTTTTCTTTATGGTTTATTGACCTTCAACTGGGCTCTCACCACAGATTTCAAGCAAACAAAAAACTACCTGAAAAGGAAGCTTTCCTATGGAAAAATGCCAAATCCGGTTACTCAATGGAGCATAGTCGCGATCACAAAGATTATTTATGTTGCTATCTGGATTGTAATTCCAATGCTGATTCTTTCTATTTCCTGGTGGAAAATTCTAATTGGATTCTTCGTGATGCATTACACCGCCGGATTAATTTTAAGCATAGTTTTTCAGCTGGCACACGTGGTTAAGGAAACCCAAATGCCACTACCCGATAAGACCGGGACTATGAAAAACACCTGGGCAATTCATCAGCTTTTTACCACGGTGAACTTTTCTACAAAAAACAAGATCGTAAACTGGTTCACAGGTGGCCTCAACCACCAGGTAGAGCATCACATTTTTCCGAATATAAGTCATATTCACTACTCGAAAATTTCAAAAATTGTAAAGGAAACCGCCAAGGAGTGCAACCTTCCTTACAACGAATATAAAACCACACGCGCAGCAATAATCGCCCATTTCAAACATCTTAAGGAAATGGGGTCAAAACCTGCAGTTTCAGTATAATTAATTCTTAACTTTTAAAAAATGCAAGAACAACTTTCCGACAGGATTAATAACCTGGCAACCTCTCAAACTTTGGCAATGGCTGCAAAAGCGCGTGAACTTAAGGCCGAAGGAAAAGATATTATTGGATTAAGCCTGGGAGAACCTGATTTTAACACTCCCGATTTCATAAAAGAAGCCGCCATTCAGGCTATCAACGATAACTACAAT
>NZ_JBEPWD010000094.1:2701-7578 GCF_041642575.1 Salegentibacter sp.
TTGCTAAATGACATTGAAGGTTTTAAAACCACTGAACCGGAAGGTGCATTTTATGTCTTCCCAAATATTTCTTATTTCTTCGGAAAAACAATCAAAGGACATAAAATTGAAAATGCTACAGATTTTTCCTTGTTCTTACTGGAAGAAGCCCTGGTAGCTACTGTAACAGGTGATGCCTTCGGAAATCCAGATTGCATAAGAATTTCTTACGCAGCCAGCGAAGATCAGATCGAAGAAGCCTTAAAACGAATTAAAAAGGTATTAGCTGAAGCTTAACCTGCTGATTAAAATTTTCAGAACAGATTAAAACCGGTTTGAAATTTCAGATCGGTTTTTTTATTAGCGGTTACGCCAGAAGTAAGGGGTTAAGATTATAAGCACTGTAAAGAGTTCCAACCGTCCAATCAACATCAGGAAGGCGCTCCAGTACTTTCCGAAAACCGGAAGAATATCAAAATTATTAACAGGACCTAAAGCTCCAAGTGCGGGCCCAATATTACCAAGAGAAGAAGCTGCTCCTCCAATAGCTGTCTGAAAATCCAGTCCCATTCCTCCAAAAACCACCGAACCTATAATAAATGCCAGCATATAGAGAATAAAGAAACCAAGGATATTGAACACGATCTCATGACTAACAGATTTTCCATTGAAACGTACCGGCAAAATAGCATTTGGATGCAGGCTTCGCTTAAATTCAGTCATCCCATTCCTGATCATTATAATATGACGCATAACCTTCACACCTCCGGAAGTTGACCCCGCTGAGCCTCCGAGAAAGAACAAACCGAAAAATACCACTGTTAAAAAAGGCGTCCACATCGTATAATCTGCAGTTACGAACCCTGTGGTAGTAATTATCGCTATTACCTGGAAAAGTGCATGTCTAAAAGCACTTTCGGCTTCTCCCCATACCATTGGATGGTCTATTTGAGAAAGACTTAGATCTGCTTCAAAGTATATTAATACCGATGCCAGTATAGTAAATACTGCAATAAACAGAATATACCATTTAAACTCGTCATCATGTAAAACCTTTTGAATTCTCCCTTTGAAACTAAAATAACTGAGTACAAAATTACTACCAGCCAGGATCATAAATAAAATAATTATATACTGAATGATCGGCTGGTCGTTCCAATAGGCTACACTGATGTTTTTGGTAGAAAATCCACCCGTGGACAACGTACTAAGGGAATGATTAATGGCATCAAAGAAACTCATCCCAGCTACTCTTAGCAGGATAGTTTCGGCTACAGTGTAAGAAACATAGATTAACCAAAGTCTTTTGGCGGTATCGGTAATTCGGGGTTTAAGCTTATCGGCATTTGGGCCGGGAGCTTCCGCAGCAAAAAGCTGCATCCCCCCAATCCCCAAAAGTGGAAGAATTGCGATGGCAAGCACGATAATTCCCATCCCTCCTATCCAATGGGTTAAACTCCTCCAGAAAAGAATTCCGTCAGGAATAGATTCAATGTCATTTAAAATAGAAGCTCCGGTTGTGGTATAACCGGACATGGTTTCGAAAAAGGCATTATGGAACTGGGGAATGGATTCACTTATCAAGTAAGGAAGGGTACCACTCAGGGCCATAAAGATCCAACCAAAAGTAACAATGATATAACCCTCACGTTTTTTCACTTCCTTACGGTGGCCCCTTGTGCTAAACATAAGGAGAATTCCTATAAACAGGGTTATTAAAGCGGCTGTAGAAATTTCGAGGGTAACGCCGTCCTGATAAAACCAGCTAATAAGCACTGCCAATAACATAAAAGCTCCGTTGCATAAAAGCAACAGCCCCATTACGTGGAAAATGATCTGGTAATTAAGCCTAGGCATTATAGAAAGAGTTTTTCAACTTTTTTAATAGAGCGGGGAAGACAACAAACTACAATTCGGTCTCCGGCCTTGATCCTAAAGTCTCCCAAAGCGATCACTCCCTCTCCATCTCTAATAATTCCGCCAATAATCGCTGAGCGCGGAAAATCAAGGTTTTTAATTATTTTGTCACAAACCTGCGAATCCGGCTTTACAATGAACTCGAGCAACTCTGCGTTCATATTGTTAATTTTGGTCATCGCCACTACCTCCCCTTTTCTAATGTAACGGAAGATATTATTAGCTGCCAGCAGCTTTTTATTGATGAGCGTATCTATCCCTATGGAATGGCTTAACTGGTAATAATCCATATTTTCTACGAGGGAAATTGTCTTTTTCACCATTTTTGATTTCGCTACCAGGCAGGACATAATATTGGTTTCTGAATTACCGGTAACGGCAATAAAAGCATCCATATCGTAGATATTTTCCTCATCAAGCAATTCTACGTTACGGCCATCACCATAAATTATCAATGCCTTAGGAAGTTCATCTGCAAGATCGTAGGCTTTGGTTTTGTTCTGTTCAATGAGCTTGACATTGAAATTATGGCTGCAGAGGTCACGGGCGGTTTTTTTCCCGATTTTACTTCCTCCCAGGATCATCACATTTTTAATATCCTGTTTCACCTTTCCGGTTAATTTATAGAGGTTTTCCACCCCTTTTTTCAGCGTGATAAAGTTAACCTGATCTCCCTCGCGGAATTCAGTATCACCACGTGGAATAAGAGTATATTGAGTGCCAAGTCGTTGTATGGCGATAGGCACAAAATTTAATTCAGGGAAGACTCCAGCAGCTTCTTTAACCGTTTTTCCAACAAAAGGCGCATTTCTGGATAAGCTAAGACCAATCATGGTAAGCAGACCACCTTCAAATTCGTAACTATCGTTAAAGGCTGATTGATTCAGAAGTAATTCGATCTCCCTGGCGGCAATGGCTTCGGGAGAAATAAGTTCATCTATTCCTAGTTTACTAAAACCGATTTCGTCCTTATTATGAAGAAATTCGGTATTGGAAATTCTGGCTATAGTCCTTTTCGCACCCAATTGTTTGGCTAACACGCAAGCAGTAATATTGGTTGCTTCACTGGAAGTTACACCAATTAGCATATCAACATGCTTTACATGGGCCTCTTTTAGGATCGCGATAGAAGTCGCATCTCCTTTTATAGTTCTAATATCAAGATGGGTATCAGCATAAATTAAATTATCCCGGTTGGTATCAATCAAGGTAATATCCTGGGATTCAAAGGAAAGTAATTTTGCCAAATGAAAGCCTACTTCTCCCGCTCCGGCGATAATTATCTTCATATAACTGCTTGAAATTGTAAGGAAAAGCAAAGGTACGTTATTTTCCACAATCCAAAAATCTTAGCAGCCTCAACAAATTGAGAATCTGTAAGACACAGTTTCCTGATAAGACTTATCTTTGGCAAAAATTATCTGCATGAGCAAAAAGGTTACTCCATATCGCGATTCAAAACTCAACAAGAAAAAGCAGGTTGAACAGATGTTCGATAATATCTCGGGAAATTACGACGGGCTTAACCGGGTGATCTCTTTTGGAACTGATGTAAAATGGAGAAAAAAAGTGATAGCTCTGGTAGCTGCTCAAAATCCTGACAGTATTCTGGATATAGCTACTGGCACGGGAGATCTTGCAATTCAGATGGCACCTATTAATGCTGAAAGAATTGTAGGTCTTGATCTTTCGGAAGGCATGTTGAATGTAGGAAGAAAGAAAATTGCAGCAAAGAACCTGGATAACAGAATTGAAATGATTCAGGGAGATTCTGAAGCACTACCTTTTAAAGACAATACTTTCGATGCTATTACTGTAGCTTTTGGGGTAAGAAACTTTGAAACCCTTGATAAAGGTCTGGCTGAAATATATAGGGTTCTAAGACCCGGGGGGATTTTTGTAGTTCTGGAGACTTCTGTCCCAACAAAATTTCCTTTTAAACAAGGCTATAAATTTTACTCCAACCATATTCTTCCCTTAATCGGAAAAGCCTTTTCTAAAGACAAAGATGCCTATTCCTATCTAAGCGAAAGCGCCGCATCTTTTCCTTATGGCGAACACTTCAACAATATTTTAAAGAAAATTGGGTTTAGTAATGTAGAACACGAGCCTCAAACTTTTGGGGTGGCAACCATTTATAAGGGTTCAAAATAAAACTATGAAAAGATTTTTTCTGCTAGCCTTTTTCATGCTGTCATTTTCTTACTCGCACGCGCAGTTATTTTCGGGCGAAAAGATTCTTAACAATGAAAATTTTGACCGGCAACAATGGTCCTGGGGTTATTTTCTCGGCTTAAATTCCTATGATTTCAAATTCAAATATGAAGAATATGATCCAAGCCCTACTACCGGTAAAGATAGGATTGTTGAAACCAATATGGGTTTCAATGTAGGTTTGGTAGGAAACCTTAGATTAACCAACAATCTTGATTTGCGACTAGAACCCGGAGTGAGCTTTAACACCAGGGGCTTCCAGGTTACAAGGGCCGACCCGGATACCTACCGCGAAATTAACTCCACGTATGTTCATATACCCCTTTTAATAAAATTTTCTACTGACAGGCATAACAATTTTAAACCTTTCGTGGTGGGAGGAGTTTCAACCTCCATCAACCTCTCGAGTAATGAGAATAATCCTGATGATAACAGTGCGGGGCAATTCAGGATGACTACCAATTCCTATTACTATGAGCTGGGTTTTGGAATAGATCTTTACCTCTATTATTTTAAATTTTCACCTTCCCTCAGAGGTGTGTTCGCTATAAACGATGAATTAATCAGAGATAATTCCTCCAACAGTATCTATACCGGGAATATTGAAAAAATGTCCACTAGAGGGGTGTTCCTGAATTTCACCTTCCAATAGGCTACCTTCGCTTAAATTCACTTAGAAGGATTGCCGTAGCGGTAGCGACATTAAGACTTTCTGTTTCCTTGGAGTCTCCAAACCGGGGAATCCCGACTTTTTGAGTGATGAGTTG
>NZ_JBEPWD010000095.1:0-4755 GCF_041642575.1 Salegentibacter sp.
CCCAGGGCCTGCAACCAAGTAAGATTTATAAAGAAATCCTCTATCATTGTTTTTACTTTAAGCAATGAAATGAGGTGATGAAACTGAATTGAAGTTACAGGAAGGCAACCTCAGCTTAGAAATCCCTACGCCGGCATTATCCGGATCAGGTATAGAGTAAAAACTCCCGGGTATCATCTCAGCCTGCCTTTTGGCAAGCACCCCATTTTCAATAAGAATCAAAGGTAAGAAAATCCTAACTTAAGGTATTCGATATTAATCATATTATTCCCTTAGAACAGATTACTTTTTCGATCCTGCAACTAAAACTTTACGGAATCCCGTTACGAGGAACTCATGTTATATTTTGAGGGGGTCAACATGACCAGAATATCCTCAGTAGCAAAATTGCATCAGGGTGCACACAAGGAGGATATAATTTCAGTAACAAAGAATCTAGATGTCCTGAAAGATTCTTTAGCTTCAGAATTGAGCAAAAATATCAGACCAGAAATATTCAAAATTTCCATAAGAAAAAGAATAGGTATTTGATTCAGAGTAGAATAAACATTAAATTTAATAGGGGAAATAATAAAACGGAGCATGATTATGCCTGAATTACCGGATGTTGAAAAGTAACCCATTGTAAGATTCAATTCAGACAGTTTTAAAAGAATTCAAGGAGAGCACTTCGTATAAAAATGAGGAATAATTAACGGATTTTCCCACTATTGAATTTTACACTGAAAAATTGAAGTTTTTTTAAATAACCAACAAAATGGAAAACAAGGAATTCTTAAAAGAGTATCATAAAAAAAGAAATTTTGATGTTTCATCTGAACCTTTCGGGAAGAGCAAAAACAAAAAAGATAAGGAGATCTTCGTTATTCAGAAGCATCAGGCAAGCAAGCTTCATTACGATTTCAGGCTGGCAGTGGATGGCATTTTGAAAAGCTGGGCAGTTCCCAAGGGGCCGTCCACAGATCCCGATGAGAAAAGACTCGCAGTTCCCACAGAGGATCATCCTATGGAATATGCCGATTTTGAAGGCAGCATTCCTGAAGACCAATACGGCGGTGGAACGGTGATGTTATGGGATGCCGGGACATATAAGAATATTAGGAAAGATGATAATGGCAAGCTGATCCCTATAAAAGATCAGATTGAAAATGGGCATATCACAATTGAACTTGAGGGCAAGAAATTGAAAGGAGGTTTCTCTTTGATAAGGTTTCAAAAAGGAAAGGACGAAAAATGGTTCTTAAAAAAGGTGGATGATAAGGAAGCAGATGCAAGGAAAAATCCAACGAGTACAGAGAATAAATCGGTTTTAACCGACAGGACCATGAATCAAATAAAAAAAGATTCAGAGAAAAATGGATGATCTACTGAAAAAATTAAGCGACCAGGAAAAAGAAAAGCTCAAAAAAAGGGAGCAGCCGGAATGGACAAATCCAATGCTGGCGAAACTTTCTCATGAAATCTTTTCAGACAAAAACTGGATCTACGAAAGGAAACTGGATGGTGAACGGATCCTTATCTTTAAAAAGGGAAGTAAGATCAGTCTTAAATCCCGAAATAAAAAAGAGTTGAATGAGACTTATCCCGAAATAGTAGAAGCCATAAAAGGCCAGGATGCGGAAAATTTTATAATTGACGGGGAAATAGTTGCATTTGATGGAAAGATCACGAGTTTTTCCAAACTTCAAACCCGGATGCATTTAAAAGGCCCTGAAGAGATAAAAGAAAGTAAAACACGGGTCTACTTTTATGCTTTCGATATTATTTATTATGAGGGTTATGATTTGACAAAACTGGGTCTGATTTATAGAAAAGCGATTTTAAAGGAGACGGTTAAATTTAAAGATCCTGTTAGATTTACCCCACATCGTACTGAAAATGGGATAAAATATCACGAAGAGGCATGTAAAAAGGGCTGGGAGGGATTAATAGGCAAAAAAGCTGATAGTGAATATGTTCACAAAAGATCTTCCAACTGGTTAAAATTAAAATGTGTAAATCAACAGGAATTTGTAATTGGCGGATATACTGACCCCGAAGGGGAACGCAATAGTTTTGGAGCATTGCTTATTGGTTTTTATGAAAACGGAGAGCTTCAATATGCAGGAAAAGTGGGAACCGGTTATGATGATAAAACACTGGAAGACCTACATCAAAAATTATCCAGGATTGAAAAAAAGAATCCTGAATTTGCAGAGAATGAAGATCTTCCTTCAAAAAAAGTCCATTGGGTCACTCCAAAATATGTGGCTGAAATTGGATTCACGGAATGGACAGATACCAATAAACTCCGTCATCCCCGATATTTGGGATTAAGGCGTAGTAAAAAGCCCGGGGAGGTGATAAGAGAAAATTAAGGGAAATTATGGAAGAGAAAGAAAAAAGGAAATTTGGAAAGTATTCTGTTGAAATAAGCAACAGGGATAAAGTATTTTTTCCCAAATCCAAATATACCAAAGAGGATCTTTTAGATTATTATGAAAAAATTTCTGATATAATGATTCCCCATATGAAGGACCGCCCGGTTTCCATGTTGCGGTTTCCGGACGGGATCAATAAAAAGCAATTTTATCAGAAAGATGCGCCTGATTATTTTCCGAATTGGATCGAAGTAAAACAAGTAAAAAAACAAGATGGAGGCACTACAAATTATGTGATCTGCAATGATACCGCTACGTTGGTTTATCTGGCAAACCAGGCTTGCATAACGCCGCATATCTGGTTGAGCAAAAAAGACAAGCTGGATTATCCCGATAGAATGATCTTTGATCTTGATCCCTCCGATGATGATTTTTCAAAGGTAAAATTGGTGGCAGAAAAATTAAAATTTTTTTTGGAGAAGGACCTCAATTTACCTGTTTTTTTGATGACAACAGGTTCCAGGGGTCTACATGTAGTTGTTCCGTTAGAACGAAGCAGTAATTTTGACGAAGTAAGGGATTTTGCACAAATAAGCGCAAAACATCTTGAAGATGAAAATCCAGAAGAAATTACAACTGCCACCCAAATAAACAAACGCAGAAGTAAACTGTACATAGATACCGCTAGAAATGGATTCGCACAAACCAGTGTTGCCCCTTATTCAATCAGGCCAATAGAAGGCGCTCCTGTGGCAACTCCCATAGATTGGGAGGAACTGGAAAACGCTTCCTTAACCCCACAAACCTACAACATCAAAAATATTTTTTTAAGGCTTGGAAAAAAATCCGATCCCTGGAGCGATATTAACAGGCATTCGGTCTCCATAACTTCAGCCAGGGAAAAATTAGCTAAAATTATTAAGCATTAACAGTTTTAAAGTTTTTAAGAAACCACCAGCATTTCTAAAGCAATTTAGCTTTGTCCGTCAGTTAGTTTTTTGGTGTAATGTGCCTGTGTCATTTTAACTTTACTTGACTTATAATTGGCCGGTAAAAGATTAAGTGAAACTCCCTTTTGCCTTGGTACAATGATTTTTCTCATTGTAATTTATATCTAATTGGATTAATTTTAGAAAAAGGGTGTTTTGAATTAATATATATTCTAAGAATACCCTTCCAACTCAAAAGCCAAGAAGATATGTTAGTATTCGCCCTTGAGAATAGCCGGGAATTTGGAGAAAGAATTGCCCAGGAATTAGATATTGACCTTTCAGATCATGAAGTGCGGGAATTTGAAGATGGGGAGCATAAAAGCAGGCCGCTAGAAAATGTAAGGAATCAGGATGTTTTCATTATTCAATCCTTGCATGGTGGGAGACATGGAAGTGTAAACGATATGCTTTGCCGGTTATTGTTTTTTATAGGCGCGGTAAAAGATGCTTCTGCCAAAAGTATAAGTGTGGTTGTGCCGTATTTATGTTATGCCCGAAAAGACCGAAGAACCAAAGCTCGTGATCCAGTTACAATTCGTTATGTGGCTCAATTATTTGAGGCCGTGGGGATAGATAGGATTGTAAATATAGATGTGCATAATCTTCAGGCTTTTCAGAATTCATTCCGGTGCATAACCGAGCACCTGGAGGCAAAAAATATTTTTGCAGGGTACTTCCTGGAAAAACTCAGGGATAAAGAGATTGCCGTAATGTCTCCCGATTTTGGAGGGGTAAAAAGAGCGGATGAATTCAGGAAAGTTTTAGAAAGGCATTCAGAAAAAACCTTGCCTTTAATCATCATGGAAAAAATGCGGAGTAAAGGTATTATAAGCGGGGAAACTATAGTAGGCGATGTAAAAGGGAAAAATGTGATCATAATTGATGATCTCATCGCATCAGGCAGCACCATGCTTAGAGCTGCCCAGGCTTGCCTTAAATTAGGAGCTCATTCAGTTTATGCCGCTGCTACTCATGCTTCATTTTCCAGCCAGGCCAGTGAAATTTTGATTGATGACGCCATTGAGGAAGTTGTCGTTTCAGATTCTATTCCATTGCAATTATCAAATAAGAAATTACAACAAAAAATAAAAGTTTTAGGAGTGGCTCCACTTTTTGCTGAAGCCATTAAAAGAATTCATACCGGCGGTTCACTTGTAGACCTTTTAAAAGATGAGTAAAAAGATAAATACCGGAGCGGGGGACGTAAGTACTTCAAGAAAAGTTGATTTTCTGAAGGAAAGGAATAATTATGAAGAAAATACTGAAAATTTTCAAGTGAAGGATACGCACATGTCTTTTCTTTTTCTTACCGCTCGGCATGTTTATAAAATGAAAAAGCCGGTTAAGTATGGTTTGGCTGATTTCAGGACATTGGAAGCCAGACGCTTCAATTGTATGGAGGA
>NZ_JBEPWD010000095.1:4855-7472 GCF_041642575.1 Salegentibacter sp.
ATTCTTGATACAGCCGAAGAATTATCGTTTCTGGCTATTGAATGTGAATTGTTAGGAAACGAAAAGTTGGGGGAGGTTTTTTTTCAAATATACAGGGAAATAACTGAAGATGAAGTTCCGGATTCTCTAATCAATTTTTATAAAAGTATACAAGCAAGTCAAAGAACACGTTTTGCCATTTGGCATATTAAAGAAGAACGTTATAAAAACGAGCCAAAATGGAAAAAACGAGCTCAAAAATTTCTTGATCTGGCACAAAAATATGCTGAACGTCTTAATTAAAACTTCCTGTTCGATGCCAGGGCAAAAAGTAAATGCTTTGAATTGATAAAAATCATTTATTAAAAAAGCAGGACTTCATATCTTTAATTAGAATGTTAGAGGAAATAATAACTTTAAATTTTAAAATAATGGCGAATACAGAAGCTTTTGAAACAAATGTAGCAGAATACGAGGCCTGGTTTGATCGATTTCCAGCGGTATTCGAATCTGAAATTATTGCTATTAGAAGACATTTTCAGGAATTACCGGAAAATATTTTGGGGATTGAAGTAGGAATGGGATCTGGCAGGTATGCCAAAGCATTAGGAATTAAAGAAGGGGTGGAACCGGCCACTAGCCTGCGTAAACTAGCCACAGAAAAAGGTTTGGAAGTGGTAAAAGCTACGGCCGAACATTTGCCTTACAAAGATTTACATTTTGATTTTGTTCTATTTGTCACCATTTGCCACCTGGAAAGTTTTCCCAAGGCCCTAAAAGAAGCAAACCGGGTTTTAAAAAGAGACGGACATGTAATTATTGCATTTATCGATAAAGGAAGTAATGTTGGAAAAATGTATGAGGAGAAGAAAGGAAAAAGCACTTTTTATAAAAATGCACGATTTTATCTAACATCGGAAGTTGAAAAGTTATTAAAAACCTCCGGGTTTAAAAATCCCGTGTTTTCACAAACCCTCTTTGATGATTTAGAAAACATTAAAAAACCCGAAGAACCTAAAGAAGGAACAGGAGAAGGTTCTTTCGTGGTGGTTAGAGCAACAAAAAAATAGATTTCAGGAGTTTAACTTCTATATCATTAATATCTATTAGGAGATTTGAAGGAAGCTGTCTCATTATAGTACAGTCTTTAACTGGTTTCGGGTGGATCTTTTGATATTCCATTTAAGGAAAAAATAGCTTTTAGTTGTTACTAACATCCTGATAAAACCTTATGCTAATCAATTGATATCAGGCTTGTTATTTTTTAAATTACAAGTGGCATCAATCTGAAATACCAAAAATTTAGCTAAAGGCTAAACGACTTTCGTTTACTGCTGCTAAGTAAAATTAATTGGACCTAAATACTTAAAGAAGCATAATTTTTTCTGTATTTATCTTCCTTTTTTTTATTGCTGTACCAAGACCTAAAAAACCTCCTATTTTGAATTTAATAACCGCAACTCATGACCAATAAAAAAAAAGACAGCACCCATAAGGAAAATCAGGAGTGGATAGATTCGCTTACGTGGATTATTGAGAATAAATCTACTAAGAGGGCGGAAGAGCTACTTCATATTTTACAGGAAGAAGCTAAAAAACATAATATTGCACTACCTGAATCCCTTAATACTCCATACCAAAACACTATTTCAAAAGATATGGAGGAAGAATATCCCGGTGATTTAGAACTTGAAGAAAAAATCCTGTCATATATAAGGTGGAATGCCATGGCTATGGTGGTGAAAGCTAATAAGTCAGACCCTGGGATTGGAGGTCATATTTCTACATATGCTTCAATTGCCCAACTATGGGAAGTAGGTTTTCATCATTTCTTTAAAATTGATGAAAATGAGGTGGCAGATCAGGTTTATTTCCAGGGCCACGCCTCACCAGGTATTTACGCCAGGGCCTATTTAGAGGGACGCCTGACTAAAAAAAACCTGGAAGAATTTCGGCACGAAATACAATCGGAAAAAGGTCTCAGTTCTTACCCTCACCCACATTTAATGTCTGAGTTTTGGAGTAATCCCACGGTTTCTATGGGTTTAGGTACTATCCAGGCTATTTATCGGGCACGCTTTAATAAATATCTTTATAATCGCGGACTTATAGACGAAGATACCAGTAAAGTATGGGCGTTTATAGGAGATGGAGAGATGGACGAGGTTGAATCCCGTGGAGCAATTAATATCGCTTCCAGGGATAACCTGGACAACCTGATTTTTGTGATAGATTGCAATTTACAGCGATTGGATGGCCCTGTTCGGGGTAATGCAAAGATTATTCAGGAATTGGAAGGATTTTTTAAAGGAGCCGGATGGAATGTAATTAAATTGCTTTGGGGTAAAGAATGGGATCAGCTTATTGAAAAGGATAGTAGCGGAAAACTCCTTAAGAAATTAAATGAGCTTCCCGATGGCCAGCTTCAAAAATACGCCTTTAGCGATGGGGAATTTCTCCGAAAGGATTTATTCGAAAGCGATGAAGATCTAAAAAAGCTGGTGGAAGACTTTTCAGATGAAGAGCTGAAAAATTTTAAACGCGGGGGACATGATTCAGAAAAAATTTACAACGCTTATAAGGTTGCATTAGAAACCAAAGAAAAGCCTACCATAATTCTGGCCCAAACAATTAAAGG
>NZ_JBEPWD010000096.1:0-7299 GCF_041642575.1 Salegentibacter sp.
AGTTCGTCTAACTGGGCTTTATCCAGGTTTGCAGGCGCATCTATCATCACATCTCTTCCGGAATTATTCTTTGGAAATGCAATGAAATCCCTAATACTTTCCTGACCTCCCAGAATAGCTACTAATCGATCAAATCCAAAGGCGATTCCTCCATGCGGGGGTGCACCATACTGGAAAGCATCCATCAAAAATCCGAACTGTGCTTTTGCCTCTTCAGGAGTAAATCCTAAATAATCGAACATCTTACTTTGAGTTTCCTTATCGTGAATTCTGATAGAGCCGCCGCCAATTTCATTTCCATTGAGAACAAGATCATAAGCGTTAGCACGAACTTTTCCCGGTTCTGATTCCAGCAGTGCAAAATCTTCTTTTTTTGGCGATGTAAAAGGATGGTGCATGGCATGATATCGGTTGGTTTCTTCATCCCATTCTAAAAGTGGGAAATCTACCACCCATAGCGGTGCGAATTCATCTGCTTTTCTTAGTCCCATCTCATTTCCTAAGTGCATTCTTAAAGCGCTTAACTGAGTTCGGGTCTTGTCAGCTTCTCCCGCCATTACCAGGATAAGATCTCCCGGATTGGCATTTGTTAATTCAGCCCAGGTCTTAAGATCTTCTTCAGAATAGAATTTATCTACAGAAGATTTTAATGTTCCGTCTTCATTGTATTTAGCCCAAATCAATCCGGTGGCCCCAATTTGAGGGCGTTTTACCCAGGAAATAAGTTTATCGATCTCCTTTCGGGTAAAGGAAGCAGCTCCGGGAACAGCAATCCCAACAACTAATTCTTGTTCATCAAAAATTTTGAAACCTTTGTTTTTGGCTACTTCATTTAATTCGGTGAATTCCATTCCAAAGCGAATATCGGGTTTGTCATTCCCGTATTTCTTCATCGCCTCAGCATAGGTCATGCGAGGGAATTCTTCAACCTCAACATTATTTATTTCCTTCAGAAGAAAACGGGTTAGGCCTTCAAAAATGTTTAGAATATCTTCCTGCTCTACAAAAGCCATCTCGCAGTCAATCTGCGTGAATTCTGGCTGGCGGTCGGCGCGAAGATCTTCATCTCTAAAACATTTCACAATCTGGAAATACTTATCCATTCCGCCTACCATAAGCAATTGTTTGAAGGTTTGCGGCGACTGCGGAAGGGCGTAAAACTGGCCTTCGTTCATGCGGCTTGGCACCACGAAATCACGGGCTCCCTCCGGCGTAGATTTGATAAGGTAAGGAGTTTCAACTTCAATAAAACCCTTTTGAGAAAGATAATTTCGAACCTGCATTCCAACTTTATGGCGAAACATCAGTTTATTTTTTACCGGGTTTCTTCGAATATCCAGGTAACGGTATTTCATTCTTAGATCTTCCCCACCATCGGTTTCATCTTCAATGGTGAAAGGAGGGGTTTGAGAAACGTTTAGAATTTCCAATTTAGAAACCAGTACTTCGATTTCACCTGTAGGTATATTGGAGTTTTTGGATTCTCGTTCAATAACCTGTCCTGTTACCTGGATCACGAATTCACGACCGAGTTTCTGAGCTTTTTCCATCAATTCTTTTGAAGATCGATCTTCATCAAAAATTAATTGAGTAAGGCCATAGCGGTCGCGTAGGTCTACCCATACCATAAAACCTTTATCTCTTATCTTTTGAACCCATCCCGAAAGCTGGACTTTTTGGCCAATATTAGTAGCATTTAATTCTCCACAGGTGTGACTTCTGTACATATTCTTCCTTAAATTTTGGTGCCAGCAAAAGTAAGAAGTTCTGGTGGCTTAACAGCTAAATTTTAATTGAAAATCCCGTTTTTACGGTAAACTCCCGGTGCAAAATGAAATTTTTTAGGCTACTTATATTCAGTCTATAAGCTTTCCAATGTTAATTTAATGTTACGTAAATATTGATTTATTGTAAATATATGGCTATATTTGTGTAATTCAGGTTTTAAAAAGATACTACTATGAAAAAGATAAAATCACTAATTACAATTGCCTTGCTGGTAGCAGGTGGTAGCGTGATGGGTCAGGAAATCCCTGAGCCTGTCTTTGAAAAAGATGGGGAACTAATAAAAGGAACATTTTATTATGAAGACGGAAATATTAAGCAGGAAGGAACGTACAAGGACGGGAAACTCCACGGCGAGTGGATTTCTTACAACCCGCAGGGTGAAAAGGAAGCAATTGCCGAGTATACCTATGGGAAGAAAACTGGTAAATGGTTTTTTTGGTCTAATGACAGGTTAACCGAAGTTAATTATAACGACAATAGAATTGCTAAAGTAAATAGCTGGAAAAGCGAAGGTATTTTAGTGGACAATGATTAAGAATAAAATTAAAAAATAAAAACCCCGAAGTTAATTCTTCGGGGTTTTTGTTTTTTAAGCTTTTGCCTCAAGTTTTTTTTGCTTTCGCTCTTTTCGTTTATCTGCTATCTTAACCTTAGCTCTATTTACCAGGTAAAACATTACCGGGACAATAACCAGGGTAAGGAAGGTGGCAAATACAAGTCCGAAGATCACGGTCCAGGCCAACGGCCCCCAGAAGATCACATTATCTCCCCCAATATAAATTTTAGGATCGTAATCTATAAAAAGACTGAAGAAATCAATATTTAACCCTACGGCTAATGGAATAAGTCCCAGAACCGTTGTTATAGCTGTTAAAATTACCGGTCTTAACCTGGAAATTCCTCCTCTAAAAATACAATCGAAATACTGTTCACGGGTCAAAAGATCATCATCTTCAAGCCCTAATTCAATTTTCTTTCTATCTATGAGGATCTGGGTATAGTCTACCAGAACAATGGCATTATTCACCACAATTCCCGCCAGGGAAATAATTCCCATCATGGTCATGATTATGATGAAATCCATTTGGAAAATGATAAGACCAAAAAATACTCCCACCAAACTAAGCATCACCGCCATAACGATAATTATTGGTTTCGAAATCGAGTTAAACTGAGCTACCAGTATTAAAAGAATCCCGCCAATGGCAATAAGCAAAGCCTTAAGCAGAAAGCTCATATTTTCTTCCTGTTCTTCCTGTTCTCCTGTAAATTCGAGGGTGATGTCCTGAGGAAGATCGTAGTTTTTCAGTTCGGTTTTTAGGCGTTCTACAATTTCGTTTCCATTATAACCTTCCAGGACATTAGAATATATCGTGATTACCCGTTTAAGGTCTTTCCTTTTAATTGAGCTGAACGAAGAAGCCACATTGGTGGTTACCAAAGAAGATATAGGCACTTGTACAATTTCCCCGGTGTTCTGATCCATAAAGGTTACTGGCTGAGTGAACAAGGCATTTTCGTTATAACGGAATTCTTCGTTGAAACGCATATTTACTTCATAATCGTCATCACCTTCTTTATATGTAGAAACCTCCTCTCCATAAATAGCTCTCCTAAGGGTTTGCCCAACTGCAGCGGTAGAAACGCCAAGCTGTCCCGCCTTTCTGCGATCTACTTTTACGTCCAGTTCAGATTTTGATTTATTGACATCAATCTTGAGATTTTCAATTCCAGGGATACTCATCCCCTGGATGTAAGCTCTCATATTCTCAGCCTCCGCGAGCATCTCTTCATAATCTTCCCCCTTTAATTCCATATTTATTGGATAGCCCGAAGGAGGACCTGCCTGGTCTTTTTCAACAATTACAGATGCTCCCGGGAAACCCTGGACCGCATCGCGAACCTCACTTAAAACCTGACTACTTCTTACCCCGCGTCGCTCATTGAATTCCCGCATGGAAATAGTGATCTTGGCTTTGTGAGGCATCTCATTTTGTTGACCACCATCGGTCATTGGATTTCCTGAACCTTCACCTACCTGGGAGATAGCCGATTCAACCATGAAGTTATACCCGTCTTCATCTTCATATTTCCTGATGACCTCAAAAACCTGTTTCTCGATTCTTTTAGTTAGCTCATTGGTTTTATGAATATCGGTGCCTTCAGGGTATTCTATATAGGTAATGATCTGTTTGGGTTCATTCTCAGGAAAGAATAAGACCTTCGGCTGAACCAAAGCTATCAAAACAAAAGAAATAAAGAGTAGGAAGAGGGTTCCGAAGAAAAATAAATAAGCTTTTTTTCCGCGTAGCGCAAACTTCAGAGTGCGTGCA
Organism: Salegentibacter sp.; assembly: GCF_041642575.1. Classification (NCBI taxonomy): domain Bacteria; kingdom Pseudomonadati; phylum Bacteroidota; class Flavobacteriia; order Flavobacteriales; family Flavobacteriaceae; genus Salegentibacter; species Salegentibacter sp. The sequence goes on from NZ_JBEPWD010000096.1 coordinate 4,122, forward strand.
TATAAACTCTCCATCTTTTTCAGCGCTCTCAACTGGAAGAAATCAACTGCCTTTGAAATAAAGTATTTGTAAGCCCATAACAGTATTACTGAAAGTATCAGAATATTTCCAAATGCTCTTAAAGCCCCTGTATCTAAGGCATAACCCAATATTAACAGAATAACTCCTCCGCTTCCCATGATAATGCTTAATCTGATAAGGCGTTTTTTGGAAAATAGTTTTTCTCCTGTTTGCATAAACTGGGAGGTAAGCATGGAATTGATTATCAATGCAACAAAGAGGGATGAACCCAGCACTATGGAAAGAGTTATCGGAAATATCATCATGAATTTACCAACCAGACCCGGCCACAATCCCAGTGGGAAAAAAGCAGCCAGCGTGGTTGCTGTTGAAGCAATAATAGGCCAGGCGATCTCACCCAATCCTTGTTTGGCAGCCTTGGTACGGGACATTCCCTGATCCATTAGAGAATAAACATTTTCAACTACTACAATTCCGTTATCTACAAGCATCCCTAATCCCATAACCAGGGCAAAGAGCACCATGGTATTTAACGTGTATCCCATACTGGAAAGCACAATATAAGAGAGAAACATGGAAAGCGGAATCGCAATTCCAACGAAGAGTGAATTTCTGAAGCCCAGGAAAAACATTAAAACTAAAACCACCAGGATAACCCCAAAGATGATATTGTTTACAAGATCATCTACCTGGTTGATAGTTTGAGTAGATTGGTCGTTGCTGAGGCTTATGTGTAAACTTTCAGGAAGGTAGTCTTCCTGTTCGGTCTTTACGATCTCCTTGATGCTTTCTACCGCCTCGATCATGTTTTTACCGGCCCTTTTTTTAATGTCGAGCATCACTACCGGTTGGCCGTACTCACGGGCAAAGGTGGTGGCATCTTTTTCTTTGAAATTGATGTCGGCGATGTCTTTTAAAAAGATCAAACCCCCGTCGCGTTTAACAACCACGTCTCTCAGTTCATCGGGGTCTTCAATTTCCCCGATTATCCTGATATTTTTCTGGGCTCCACCTGTTATGATATTTCCTCCTGAAATAGTTCGGTTTTCAGCATTTACTGAATTAACTATGTCGTCGAAACTGACTTTGGAAGCAGTCATTTTATAAACATCAACGGCAATCTCAACTTCCATGTCTTCAGCACCGCGAATTCCTGCCTCCTTGATCTGAGGAAGAAGTTCTATTTGCTCCTGAAGATATTCTGCGTACTCTTTTAGCTGTTGTACCGTATAATCTCCTGTGAGGTTGATGTTAAGAATGGGCATCTCCTCGGTGAGATTCAGGTCGAAGACATTGGGTTCAACTTTAGCACCATTATCCAAGGTAGGCCAGGTAGTTTCGGCTTTTACAAGATCTACTTTGTCTTTGACTTTTTGTCTGGCAATATCTACCTGAACATCCTCTTCAAATTCTACAATTACCAGGGAATAATCCTGCAGGGTGTTGGAAGTGATCTCTTTAATTCCGGCAATATTGTTGAATTCCTCCTCCAGGGGTTCAGTGATAAACTTTTCTACATCCTCGGCAGAGTTCCCCGGATTTACTGAGCTTACGTAGATTTTGGTTTCAATAACCTCAGGGAAAGACTCCCTTGGCATATTGTAATAAGACATCAATCCACCGATCATTATAATAGCAATGATCACGTAAACGGTCATTTTATTTCCAATGGCCCAGGAAGAAAGTTTAAATTCCTTGTCTAATTTCATGTTACTGCTCGTTTCTTATTTTTACTTCCTGTCCTTCTCGTAGGTTCTTTGCACCTTCAACAATAAGGGTGTCACCCGGTTGTAATCCTTTGGTGATCTCCATATGACCCTCATATACATAACCGGTTTCTACAATTTTTTTACGGGCGATCCCTGTATTTTCTCCGGAAGGTTCTTCCAGTACATAGACAATATTTTCACCTAAGGCATTTTTCTGAACAGCGTTTTCCGGGATAACAACAGCATCTTCAGCCGAGTAGTCGTTGAGTTGAATCGTGGCGATCTGGTTGGGTTTAATGAGTCCATCTTCATTAGGGACTGCAACCTGAACCCTGAAAGTTCGGTTGTTTGGGTTTATATTGCTTCCAACTTGTCTGACTTCACCTTCGAATTCATTGCCAATAGAACCTATTTTAACTGTAACCGGAGTTCCTTTTTGAATTTTATTCAAATAATTTTCGGGTACGGCTGCTTCCACATACATATTTTCTAAACTAATTAACCTGAATAAAGGACTTTGGCCGGGGTTTACCACCTGGCCTTCATCTGTGATCACTTCATCGATGACACCGGTAAAAGGTGCAGTAACCACGGTTTTAGCAAGTCTGGCTCTTAACTGCTCCCGGGATCTCTGGATAGCTTCGTAATTGGTTTTAGCTTCAAGAAATTGCATTTCAGAACCTATATTTTGTTCCCATAATCTTTTCTGACGCTCAAAGGTTGTTTTTGCCAAAGCTTCCCGGGTTTCCAGTTGTGCCAGTTCACTAGAAAGTCCGCCATCATCTATAATTGCCAGGGTTTGACCTCGACTTACACTTTGACCTTCACTTATTCTGACATCGGTTAATACTCCTGAAAATTCAGGATAGATAATTATGTTTTCATCGGTAGCGACATCGCCCTGTACCTCTGCGAAATGCTGAAAAAGGGTGTCCTGAATAACCTGAGTGGTAACAAGATCCAATCTGCGGTTTTCATCAAGCATATTAATCGCCTCATCCAGCTGATCAATTTTTGCGGTTAATTCACTTTGTTGTTGGCCGAGTTCAGATTTCTTTTGCTTGATCTCGGTGAGATCACCTCGTTCTATGATTTCTTCAACTGATTGTTCATCTTTCTTTCCGCAGGAAAAAGCGATGAAGCTTATGCTTATTAAAACTGCTAATTTTTTCATCGTAAAGTTTTGAAGACTGTTTTTTGATTTAGTTTTCATCAGGATATTTAGTAGTGTCCAGAAGGTTTTCCAGTTCTGCTTTGTTTGTAATTACATTCAGCATTGATTGAAGCAAGTCTTGTTGGGCGGTATAAAGTTGCCTTTGTGCCTCACTTAATTCAAAGCTGCTGCCCACCCCTTCAAAAAATTTGATCTGGTTTTTGCTTTCAATGCGCTCGGCCAGTTCCAGATTTTTCTTTTGTGTCTGAAAGTTTTCAAGACTGTATTCATATTC
>NZ_JBEPWD010000097.1:0-6910 GCF_041642575.1 Salegentibacter sp.
CTAAAACACCATTTTTCTACTATGAATAATTTCCTGAGATTCTTTTTTCTTATTAGCTTATTTTTTTCCGCAGAAACTTATGCCCAGGACACTTTGGCTTCCACCGTTGAAAAACTTCAGATTGGAATAACAGAAACTCCGCCCTTCGTTGTAGAAGAGAATGGAGAATATTCAGGTCTCAGTATATCATCCTGGGAAATGGTCAACGAGGAACTTGGAGCCGATTATGAATTCCGTACCTATCCTTCCTTGATAGCACTTATGGATGCCGTGGAAGAAGGGGAAGTTGATTTTAGTATTAATCCCATTACGGTCACCGATTCACGTATGCAGCGAATGGATTTCTCTCAACCTTATTTTATTTCTTTTACCGGTGTTGCCAAGAAAAGCGAAACCATGATATGGACATATCTTGCCAATATTTTTAGTTGGAATTTCATAAAAGGTATCCTGATTCTCCTGGGAGTGATCTTGCTTTTTGGATTCCTGGTTTGGATCTTTGAACATAAACGAAATAAAGAAGAGTTTGGTCCGGGAGCCCGTGGGATCCTTCAGGGGTTCTGGTGGAGTGCGGTTACGATGACTACAGTGGGCTACGGGGATAAGGCACCACGGACTTTCGGGGGAAGGTTTATCGGACTTATATGGATGTTTATGGCTATAGTGATGATCTCGGGGTTAACCGCGGGAATCGCTTCCTCGCTTACCGTACAGAGTATTTCTGATGAGATCACCTCGGTGGAGGATCTTAAAGGATTTGATGTGGTTACCGTAAAAGGATCCAGTGCCCGGGAATTGCTCGGCCAGTATGCAGTGACAACTGAAGAAGTAGCTAACGAAAGGCAGGGAATTCAGGATATTCTTGATGAAAGATCAAGTCTTTTTGTATACGATCAGCCAATTCTTAAATATGAGATTGAGCGAAGAGGCCTGGGTGACGAAATCGAAGTGCTTCAGCAAACCCTCAAGCGAGATTATTACGGATACAGTTTTCCAAAAGACTCACCCTTGCTTCGGGAAATAGATCCAATTCTTGTCGGGACCTTAAAAACCCTGGAGTGGAATAAGCTTCTGGAGGAATATTAACCGTTTTTTCAGTTGAATTCAAGCCCGGAAAAAACCTGAGCCTGTTTTCCTGTGCCTTAAAATTAAAATTTAGATAACCTTCCCTTTACACAGTATTGCTGCATTTGCGGCATATTTGTACTTCTGATATGCATTCAGGAATTCAACCATCTTTGTTTTTGTCGATTGAGATGTGTGAAGGTTGCCTCGGCCAGGCAACCTTTTTTTTAATTTTAGCGACATACTTTTTACTGAACCATAATTTGCAGTTAACGTAGACTTAACATTAACTTCTGTTATTTGCAGTGACAAAAACAAAGAAAAATTATGGAATTCAAAAAAGGCCTCGCGTCCTTAATTATCCTTTTATTGGCATCAATTAATATGCAATCACAAGACCTTTCAGAAAACACCTTTGGGAAAGGCCTTATCAATATTGTAGCAAAGGATAGCTCTTATAGCTTGAATTTTGCTGCCAGATTCCAATCCTTGTACACTTCTGAATGGGAATATCCGCATTATGAAGAGTTCGAATCGGGAGACTCGAACCTGTTGATAAGACGCTCCCGTTTAAAGTTTGGTGGTTTTGCCTTTTCTCCAAAACTTAAATATAAGATCGAACTGGGTCTTTCAAACCGCGATATTTCAGGAGCTAATCAATACACCGGAAATGCCCCGCGCTACATCCTTGATGCGGTGCTTAAATGGAACTTCTATGAGAATTTTGAGCTGTGGGCCGGTCAAACCAAACTTCCGGGGAACCGCGAAAGGGTGATCTCTTCAGCCAACATGGAAACCGTAGACCGCTCCCTGGTGAACAGCCGCTTCAACATTGATAGGGATATGGGAATTCAATTGCACCACTCTATAGATTTGGGTAACGATTTCATCATCAAGGAAGCATTGGCTTTTTCTCAGGGTGAAGGCAGGAATATCAGCACCGGGAATGAAGGTGGCTTTCAGTACACCGGAAGATTGGAAGCTTTGCCTTTCGGGGACTTTGATGATTACAAAGGAGCCGACCTGAAAAGAGAGCCGGAGCCTAAACTGGGTGTGGGGATGTCCTACGATTTTAATGATGATGCGGTGAGGACCAGGTCTAATTCCGGAGCATATATGCAAACCGATACCGGACTTTTTGAAACCGATATCACTACCTTTTTCCTTGACGCGATGTTCAAATACCGTGGCTGGTCGATGATGGCCGAGTATGCTAAGCGTACTGCCGATGAGGTTGTAGTGACCAATTCTGATGGCACCCCTACCGGAGAGATGGTGAATGTGGGAGAAGGTTTTAACATCCAATCCGGTTATGTTTTTAAGAACAACTTCCAACTTCTCGGTAGATATACCAGCCTGGACAGACTTGGAGAAATAAGTGGATTAGGTATACAGGACCAGTACACCTTGGGGCTTTCAAAATATATTGTGGGCCATAAATTAAAAGTACAAACCGACCTTAGCCTCAATAATTATGAGGATGATATTGACAATGATTTAATGTTTAGATTCCAAATTGACTTTCACTTTTAACAACTAAAAACAATGAAAAAAGTATTATTTACAAGCGCGATGGCATTCCTGATGTTTGCCTGCGGAAACAATAAAAAAGATAAGGGAGATTCCGGTATTTCTATAGACGGTTCCAGTACGGTTTATCCTGTAACTGAAGCCATAGCCGAAGAATTCAGAAATGAAGATCCAAAAGTAAATGTAACCATTGGTGTTTCAGGTAGCGGAGGTGGTTTCCAGAAATTCACCAGAGGAGACATAGATATCGCCAATGCCTCAAGATCAATAAAGGAAGACGAAAAAGCAATTGCAGAGGAAAACGATATTAGTTTTCTTGAACTTGAAGTTGCTTATGATGGACTTGCTGTGATTGCCCATCCTGAAAATGATTGGTTAGACTGTATTACTGTTGAGGAATTAAGAATGATCTGGGAGCCTGCAGCTCAGGGAGAAATCATGCGTTGGAACCAGATTCGATCTGAATGGCCGGACGAGGAGATTCACCTTTTTGGACCTGGAGTAGCCTCAGGAACTTTCGATTATTTTACTGAAGCTATCAATGGAAAAAGCGGAAGCAGCCGTGGAGATTATACTGCCAGTGAAGATGATAACGTTTTGGTACAGGGAGTTTCCGGTGATAAATACGGACTCGGTTTCTTCGGCCTGGCCTACTACTCGGAAAACAGCGACAAACTTAAGTTAGTTGGTGTAGATGGAGGTGAAGGTTGTGTTGAACCTTCAACCGAAACTGTTAGTAACGGAACTTATGCTCCGTTATCCAGACCATTGTTCCTGTATGTTAACAGTTCTGCTGTTCAGAATAATCCCAAAGTAATAGACTTTATTGAATTTTACCTTGAAGAGGTACCCGGTCTTTTAAAAGACGTTGGTTATGTGCCATTAACCGATGAAGAGTACAAAAGAGAACAGGAAAAATTCAGGGATTTTGTTGAGAATGTTAAATTAGAAGAATAATTACTGAATTAAGAGGCTGTCTAAAAAGCTTGTTGGTATAATGTTGCATCGAGCGGATTCGAAAACATTATAAACACCTTTTTAGACAACCTGTTATTATCTAAGACCTAATAAGACCCATCTATGCGGAAATTTAAAGAGGTTTTAATAGAAAAGACGCTTCTCACAAGTGCTCTGATTACCATTTTGGTTACCCTGGGCATCATCCTGGTGCTCTCGATAGAGGCATTTAACTTCTTTCGGGAAGTTTCCATTGTAGATTTCCTAACCGATACTCAGTGGACGCCACTTTTTACCGAAAAGCATTTTGGAATTATGCCTTTGCTTTCGGGAACCTTGTTAACCTCATTTATTGCTATAGTGTTTGCGGTACCTGTTGGACTTACTATCAGTATATACATTAGTGAATATGCTCCTAAAAGTTTCAGAAAGACCATTAAACCGGCTCTCGAATTGCTGGCAGCAGTACCAACTGTTGTTTACGGTTTTTTCGCATTAACTGTGGTTACTCCATTTTTACAGAGTTTTATTCCCGGCTTGTCTGGTTTTAACTCGCTCTCAGCCGGTCTGGTAATGGGGATTATGATAATACCATTTATCTCTTCCCTTAGTGAAGATGCCCTCCATGCCGTACCAAATTCCCTTCGGGAAGCGGCTTACGGAATGGGTTCAACAAAACTTCAGAATGCATTTAGAGTTCTTGTACCTGCAGCATCTTCAGGAATAATCGTATCGATAATTCTGGCAATTTCAAGGGCGATTGGGGAAACCATGATCGTGGCCATCGCAGCGGGACAACAACCCCGGTTAACTATGGATCCTACCGTTCCGGTAGAAACCATTACTGCTTATATCGTCCAGGTGAGCCTTGGGGATGTGGAACATGGCAGCCTGGAGTATAGAACTATTTTCGCGGCAGGGATCACCCTGTTTATTTTCACCTTCCTGCTCAATACTTTAAGTTATAGGATCAGGAAAAAATTCCGGGAGAAATATGAATAATATAAAAGCCAACCGACTCAAAGACCAGATCTTTAAGGTTTGGGGCATCGCATGTACCCTTCTTGGACTGGTTTTACTTGCCATATTTATTGGATCTATTCTCATAGACGGCCTGCAAAGAATTGACTGGGATTTTATTACCAGCCTGCCTTCGCGTAAGGCTGAAAGAGCAGGGATCTATACCGCCCTTATGGGAAGTGTGTGGGTGCTGGTGCTAACTACCATTATCGCACTGCCATTGGGAATTGCTGCTGCGATCTATCTTGAAGAATATGCAAAAAAAGGCCGCCTCGCATCGCTGCTCGAGGTGAATATTTCCAACCTTGCAGGAGTACCCTCAATTATTTATGGTTTGCTGGGACTTGAAATATTTGTACGTGTTTTGGAAATGGGCTCCAGTGTGCTGGCCGGAAGTTTTACCCTGGCTTTGCTCATTCTGCCTATTGTTATCGTTTCTACCAGGGAGGCGATTAAAGCGGTTCCCCAATCGGTGAGAGATGGGTCTTTTGCTTTGGGTGCTTCAAAATGGCAAACCGTGGCTCGTCAATTGCTGCCCGCATCTTTCGGCGGGATTTTGACCGGGGTTATCCTGGCACTTTCCCGGGCAGTGGGTGAGACTGCTCCATTAATTGTTATTGGTGCTCTGGCCTATGTGCCTTTTGCTCCGGAATCACCTATGGATGAATTTTCGGTGCTGCCAATTCAGATATTTAACTGGATCTCCAGGCCCAAGCACGGCTTTGAAGTGAATGCCGCTGCAGCGATTATAATTTTATTATTAATAACTTTCTTGATGAATGGGATAGCTGTTTACTTCAGAAATAAATGGCAGAAAAAATTAGGATAATGACGGAACAAGCTAAAGATAAAGTACTCGATAATTCGCTCAAACGCGTTCATAAGCTGGAAGCTAAAGGAGTGAAAGTCTTTTATGACAACTTCGAGGCGATTAAAGGCATAGATATGCAGATCAAAGCCAATAAGGTTACCGCCTTTATTGGTCCTTCCGGGTGTGGAAAATCTACTTTCCTCCGGCTTTTTAACAGAATGAATGATTATGTGGACGGCTTCAGGATGGAAGGAGAGATCCTTATAGATGGAAAGAATATCTATAAAAAGAAGGTGAATGTAGAACAACTGCGCAAGCAGGTAGGGATGGTTTTTCAGAAACCCAATCCCTTTCCAAAATCTATTTACGAGAATGTTGCCTATGGCCTGAAAATTCAGGGCATAAAGGATAAAAAATTTCTAAAAGAAAAAGTAGAGGAGTCCCTGAAACAGGTAGCCTTGTGGGACGAGGTAAAAGACGATCTGAACAAATCGGCAATGGCGCTTTCGGGTGGACAGCAACAACGACTTTGTATTGCGCGTACCCTGGCAGTAGAGCCTTCCATTATTTTAATGGATGAACCTACTTCAGCACTCGATCCGCTTTCAACAGCAAAGATCGAGGAGCTCATTTACCAGCTTAAGCAAAAATATACTATTGTGATAGTTACGCATAATATGCAACAGGCAGGAAGAATAAGCGATTACACCGCATTTTTCTATCTTGGGGAACTAATAGAGTACGATAAATCGAAAAAACTCTTTACAAATCCCGAAAAACAACAAACAGAGAATTATATTACAGGTAGGTTCGGATAAAAAAACGTATTATGATAAGTTTAGATCAACATAAGGAAGCTTTAAATCAGGCCGGGCTTGAGATGCTTCAACTTTGTCACAAGCAACTGGGGAACGCCCGGGAAGCCTTTTTTAATCACGACAGTGAATTGGCCGAGGAAGTGGTACATACCGAAAACCGGGTGAACGCCCTCGATCTTCGAATAGATAGGGATTGTGAGCGCTTTATCGCCCTTCATAATCCTGTTGCCAGCGACCTGAGGTTTGCCCTGGCCCTGCGGAAGATCAATTTCGACCTGGAAAGGGTGGGAGACCACGCCTACGGGATCTCCAGATATATCGTGGAACTCGATACGCCAATAGACAAAAAGCTGCTGGAAATGATGCAGTTGGAGGAGATGTTCGATGCAGCGCTTTCTATGCTGGAAGACATCACCGATTCCTACGAGGAGGTGGATACCAAAATGGCCAGAAAGGTTTTTAAAAAGGATAAAACTCTTAACAAGATCAATATGCAGTCCTTCGGAATTATTTCTGAAGAGGTGCAAAAAGACCCCAAGCTTATCAACCAGTTCCTGCTGCTGTTTTCCGTGATCAAAAAACTGGAACGCATAGGTGACCTTATTACCAACATTGCTGAAGAGATTATCTTCTATAGCGAAGCCGAAGTGATGAAGCACCGCAAGAAGAAAAAAGTAAGACGTAGTGAGGACTAAACCTGATGTTTCAG
>NZ_JBEPWD010000098.1:0-6872 GCF_041642575.1 Salegentibacter sp.
TTCCGCACGGAGAGAAAACAAAAGTTATGCTTATCAGCACCGGGGCTGAAGCCGTAGAAAATGCCATTAAAATTGCCCGCCAGGCCACAAAAAGACCGGCGGTAATCTGTTTTACAGAAGCATATCATGGTCGCACGCTTATGGGGATGAGCCTAACCAGTAAAGTGAACTATAAATTTTCTTCCGGGCCTTTTGCTCCGGAAGTTTATCGAATTCCTTTTCCGAATTTTTATAAATATCACGGTTCACAAAGTATGGAGGAGTTTGTGGATACGGAGCTAAAAAGGCTGAGAGAAAGCGCGCATAGTATGGTTGATATAAATAGTGTGGCCGCTATAATTGTTGAACCAATCCAGGGAGAGGGAGGTTTTAACCCAATTCCTCAAAAATACCTGGAAGGACTACGTTCCTTTTGTGACGAACATGGTGTTTTATTGATTTTTGATGAGATTCAAAGCGGGTTTTGCCGTACGGGCCATTGGGCCAGCTGGCAACATTATGGGGTAGAGCCTGATATAAGCACTTATGCAAAATCTATGGGCTCCGGACTTCCAATTGCCGCGGTACTTGGCCGCGCTGAAATTATGGATGCGGCGGCACCGGGTACTATTGGTGGTACTTATATAGGTAGTCCTGTTTGTTGTGCTGCAGCTTTGGCTACCATTCAGTTTATGAAAGATGAAAAGCTTAACGAACGAGCAATTTATATAGGTAAGCTCATCACAGACCGGATGGAGAATTTCAGAAAGGATTGTCCTGAAATTGGTGATGTAAGAGGATTAGGTGCTATGATTGGCATAGAATTGATAAAAAATAACGATCCCGGAAATCCACATACGGAGCTGTGCGATAAGGTCGTAAAAGGTTGTGCCGAAGAAGGCTTAATTCTTATAAGCGCCGGTACCTTTAAAAATGTGATTCGAATATTGTGCCCCCTCGTAATAACCGATGAGCAATTAAATAAAGCTCTGGATATTCTGGAGAACCAAATAAGAAAACACACTTAAGTTTTTAAAATTGGCTTGAAGTTTTTTTAGGAAAGCATTCAATGAAAATGATGCGCTCAGTTTTGCCGTGAATTAATTACTAATAATAAATAATAGCGGTTTTTCTAAAAATATAAAAGAGATAGAATACAAGAGTCCAGGAAAATATTTTCTACGGATAATAAGAAATAAAAAATATATGAATCCATTTGCAATAGCAGGAATACAAATGAAGGTTTCCGCGGTCGCCTCCAATGTCGAGATGATGAAGCTGAAACTTGATATTACCATGAGTCTTTACCCCTGGGTAGATATGGTAGTCTTTAGTGAATTATGCGGCTACGGCCCTTTAACCCATACCGCACAGGAAATTCCTGGTAAATTTGAAAAAGAGATGCAGGCTATGGCCAAAAAGCACGGAGTTTGGCTGTTGCCTGGCTCTATCTTTGAAAAAAACGAAGGTAAAATCTATAACACCGCCACAGTGATTAATCCTGAAGGTGAGATCGTTACGCGTTATAGAAAAATGTTTCCATTTTATCCCTATGAATTAGGAGTGACCCCGGGTTCAGAATTCTGTGTTTTTGATGTGCCGGGAGTAGCGAAATTCGGCTTATCCATTTGTTATGATATGTGGTTTCCAGAAACAGTGCGTACGCTGGCAGTGATGGGAGCAGAGGTGATATTGCATCCTACCATGACAGGAACCATAGACAGGGATATTGAATTGTCTATTGTGCGGGCTATGGCCGCGGTAAATCAGTGTTACTTCTTCGATGTAAACGGATTGGAGTCTGGTGGTAACGGAAGATCATTGGTTTGCGGACCAGATGGACGGGTTATTTATCAGGCTGAGGGCAATGAAGAAATCTTTCCGATAGAACTTAATATCAGTCGTGTGAGAAGAAGTCGGGAGCTTGGAGTTTTACGTTTGGGGCAACCTTTAAAAAGTTTTAGAGATCATATAGGAGATTTTGTTATTTACCAAAAGGGAGTTCAGTTACCGTATCTCAATTCTCTTGGCCCACTCATAAAGCCTACAAAGTTAGACAAGCTTGCCAAATTAAAAATGAAAGAACACGAATATGAACCACCGGAAAATCCTACTGGATATAAAGGATTTGGAGAATAATTAAAAAAAAAGAACTATGGGAGGAACATCGCCAAAGAAACAAAAAGACGAAAAACCTGTAAAGGATTTTATAAGCTGGTTTGAAATTCCTGCAATTAATTTTCAACAGGCGGTAAATTTTTATAACCGCATCTTTAAAATAGATATGGAAACTCAATTTGACGGCAATTATGCAATGGCGTTTTTCCCTGTAGAAAAGGGTGTTGGAGGGGCGATTGTTACAGGACCAAATTCAATTCCCGGTATAATAGGTCCCTTGCTTTATCTCAACGCCGGAAAAGATCTAAACAATATTCTAAACAGGGTTGAAGCAGCCGGGGGAAGAATAGTAATGACCAAAACCCTAATTAATCAGGAGTCCGGATATTTTGCCGTTTTTATTGATTCTGAAGGAAACAAACTTGCCCTACATTCAAAAGAATAACTATGCCAGAGAAAAAAATAAATAGTGCACATTATTATAATATCGCTCAACTTCGGGGAGAATCCTGGAACAACTTGAAAAATGAGTCTGCCAAACTCCATTCTTCCCAAAGAGGTTCAGAAAATGAAAAGTCACATAAAAAAAATCTTCGTCAGCTTTTAAAGGATCTTGAAGGTGTAGAATGTTATTTTGCGTTTCCGGGCTTGTCCTGTATAGATTCACTTCGGGAGATGTTAGAAAGACAGGAACATACCGCACTGTCTCATAAAATTAGGGAGATCACAAAAAACCTGGTAAGTGATAGGTACAGAAGCAATCCGGATTTTTTAGAAGATGATGATCCGGGCGCAGAACTTACTGATAAACATGAATATAACGAAAACGCCGGGAAAAATTATTTTGAAGTTATGTTCGTTGAAGATGTTTCTCAGGCAGAAGAGAGTAAATTAAGGCACGATCTAAAAGAGTTACGACTTTCTAATGAACAATTCGCTTACGGCATCGTGGTACAACGGTCTTTTGAAGATGCTTTAATTGCACTTCAGTTCAATTTTAATATCCAGGCTGTGGTGATTCGTTATGCCCCTCCTTATCATTCAAAGAAGATCACACCTCTGATTAAACCTTTTATTCAGAATATTCTGAAATTAAATCTGGCTACTAAATCATCTACCGAGCTAGGACCATTTTTAGGAACCATGGTAAAAAAATTCAGGCCCGAATTAGACACTTACTATGTAACCGATACTGCGTTAGGCAATCTTAAAGACAGTACTTTAAAAACCTTCAGAAGAATCTTTTACCGAACTGAAGATTTGCAAGAGCTCCACCTTACCGTAATTCGGGGTATAAGCGAACGCTATGAAACTCCATTTTTTTCAGCTTTAAAGGATTACAGTAAAAAACCAACCGGAATATTTCATGCGATGCCAATTTCCAGGGGTAATTCGGTTTTTAAATCGAGATGGATTAACGATTTCGGCAAATTTTACGGGCGCAATATGTTCCTAGCTGAGACTTCTTCTACCACCGGGGGGTTAGATTCTTTATTGCAACCAACTGGTTCCCTAAAAAAAGCGCAACAAAAGGCCAGTGATGCTTATGGCTCAAGAAACACTTTTTTCGTGACCAACGGTACTTCTACAGCCAATAAGATTGTAGTGCAGGCTTTAGTAAAACCTGGAGATGTGATCTTGATAGATCGGGATTGCCATAAATCTCATCATTACGGGCTTGTACTGGCAGGAGCTTATCCCGTGTACCTGGATTCATACCCTATAGAAGAATATTCTATGTATGGAGCCGTACCTCTAAAGCAGATTAAAGAAAAATTACTTCAGTTAAAACAGGCAGGAAGATTAAACCTGGTTAAAATGCTATTATTAACCAACTGTACTTTTGACGGGCTTGTATATAATGTTGAAAAAGTTATGCAGGAAGTACTGGCAATTAAGCCAGATATGATTTTCCTATGGGATGAAGCCTGGTTTGCGTTCGCCGGGTTCACCTATAATTATAAGCAACGTACGGGAATGTTCGTTGCCCAAAAATTATTTGATAAATACCAAAGCGATAGTTACCGGGAAGAATATAACGATCACATTAAAGGTCTTAAAAAGAATGAAATTCCGAGCCTCCCAAATCCGGATGAGGTGCGGATTCGGGTGTATTCTACGCAGAGCACCCATAAAACCCTTAGTAGTTTCCGTCAGGGGTCTATGATACATATTTGGGATGAAGATTTTCGTAAAAAGAGCGAAAACACCTTTATGGAAGCTTATATGACGCATACTTCAACATCTCCCAATTACCAGATGTTGGCATCGCTGGATGCAGGACGAAGACAGGTACAATTTGAAGGATATGAGCTGGTAGAAAAAAGCATTGAACTGGCAATGGTCTTGAGAGCTAAGGTTAACGATCATCCGAAATTGAATAAATATTTTGATGTATTAACTATTGGCAATTTTATTCCGCAGGAATACCGTAAATCGGGCATAAAGGAATATTATAATCCAAAGGAGGGTTGGAACAGGATGGAAACAGCCTGGGAGCAGGATGAATTTGTATTAGATCCAACCAAAATCACCTTGCACATAGGTAGAACCGGTGTAGACGGAGACACCTTTAAAAACAGGTACCTGATGGATAAATTTAATATTCAAATTAATAAAACCTCCAGGAATACGGTGTTGTTTATGACGAATATTGGAACTACCAGGGGAAGTGTAACTTATTTAACCAATGCATTATTAAAGATAGCTGATGAGTTGGACCATGAATTCAAAACTCTTAGTCAGAAAGAGGGCAACAACCGTAGGGAGCGTATTAAGTCATTAACCGAAGATTTTCCTCCATTGCCCGATTTTAGTTATTTCCACCATTCCTTTCAGGCTGTACCCGGGGTTCCCGGCGGGAATATTAGAGAGGCGTTTTTCCTCGCTTATAATGAAGAAAATTATGAATATATGCCGCTAACTGACTGTTTGCCGGCGATGGAAGAAAACCGAATCCTGGTAGCCTCATCTTTTATAATCCCTTATCCACCGGGATTTCCGGTACTTGTACCCGGGCAGGTGGTAAGTAAAGAAATCATAAGGTTTCTTAATGCATTAGATGTTTCAGAAATTCACGGTTACCGGGCAGACCTCGGGCTAAGAATTTTTAAAGATAATGTGCTAAACCGCCAAAAGACAGTGAGTTCTATGGGCTCTATGGGAAATACTGCGAAAAAAAAATCACTAACTTAAAAAATTAAAATTATGGAATCCAAGAAACCAAAAGCTTCTAAAACTAAGGGAGCAGCTAATAAAAAGAAAACCACTCCAAAAAAAGAACCGTTATCCCCGGAACGCAGTGCTAAGAAGGACAGAAAACTAAAGGTTACCGAAGAGAAACCTCTAAAGGGAAAGAAATCGGTGCCGTTAGATTCTACGGCGCAGCAGGGTAAGTCTCCTGCCTCTTCAGATAACAAAAAGAAAAAAGCCAGCACGGTTTCCAAAGATAAACAGGCAAAAGCTACAAAGACTAAAAAGACTACAAAAAGTAAAAAGGAAGTTGGAGTTAGAAAAGCAAAAAATAAAAAAGTTTCGAAAAGTGTCTCTACACAAAATGCAGGTGAAGACGTCCTAAGCGGAGTTTCAGATATCAGAAGATCTTTTCATAAAAATGAAGAGCCTTTATACTTTATCAGTGCTACAAATTTCAATCTTTTAGGAGCTGACGAATGGATAAAAGGATTTAAGTTTATTTGTCATATCGAGTGTTTTGACGGTCTTCATCCCAATGTGTTTTCTCCAAAAAAAGAAATACCACATGATGATTTTGAAGGAATTGAGGATATAAATAATTACCTATTGCAACATCCTGAAGTTCAGGATTACCTAAAAACACGATCTATAGACGGAAGATCCGGTAAAGCGATGTTCCTCATGTTTAATGAGAAAACCGAAGAACTTGCAGAAAAGCTAGGTCTGGAAATTATGTTTCCAAAAGCCGAAATGCGAACTTTCCTGGATAATAAGGTAAACACGAACCGTATTGCCGAAAAAGCGGGAGTGGCCTGCGTGCCTTATGTGCTGACTAAAGTAGATAATTATGAACATTTAAGAGAGGTTTCTAAGCATCTTGGAAATGAGTTGGTTATCCAAACCCCTTTTGGAGATTCCGGACATACTACTTTCTTTATTTCGAATGAGGAAGAGTATGAAAAACACGCTGAAGAGATTGAAAAAGAAGAGGAAGTTAAAGTAATGAAGCGTATTCGTTGCAGAGGTTCGGCTATAGAAGCTTGTGTAACCAGACATGGAACGATCGTAGCTCCGCTAATGACAGAATTGGTTGGTTTTAAGGAACTCACCCCTTATGAAGGTGGATGGTGTGGAAACGAAATATATCCTAACGCCTTTACTCCCGAGTTAAGAGATAAAGCTATAGAATATACCCAGTTATTCGGGAACCAGTTGCGGGAAGAAGGCTATAAAGGATATTTTGAACTTGATTTCTTAATAGACCAGGATAATGGTGAGATCTACCTGGGGGAATTAAATCCGAGGGTAACAGGAGCCAGTTCCATCACAAATCACGCTGTTTTTGCACTAGCCGATGCCCCATTATTTGTTTTTCATATTTTGGAATGGATGGATATTGATTATGATCTTGATATAGAAGCGATAAATAATCGTTGGGCCCGTCAGGAAAATATAGATGGTTGGAGTCAGCTTATTGTGAAGCATACGGAAGATACCGTAGAATTCATTACTGAAGCACCAAGATCTGGTATTTACAGAATGTATGATACCGGCCATATTCAATTTGATAGGATGGATAC
>NZ_JBEPWD010000099.1:0-6500 GCF_041642575.1 Salegentibacter sp.
GTACCATCGCTTTTATAGAATTGCTCGCCATCGTTGCAAAGGCCCCAGCCTTCTTTGCTTTGATTGTAACTGAATGTCCCTGTTTGCTCAAAATCTTCCAGGTCGTAAATGAGTCCTTCTCCTTCATTCCAGGTAAGCTGATAGATTTTCCCGTTAAGTATAGAAAGTCCTTCCCCGAAATAGTTATCTGAAAGCATTTTCTTCTGAAGAATTTCTCCTGTTTCATGATATGTTTTTCTCAAACTGGAGGAGCCGTATTGTCCTGTGCTTTCATATAGCGTGTCTTTATAAAATTCCAGCCCCTGGGTATAAGCATTTTGATCATGGGGGAATTCGTTTACAATCTCATAGGTGTAGGAAACCGGCGCAGCATTATTGTAGATCTTTACATTTGATGTTATCGTGTCGGTTTTACCTTCGTAGAAAACCACTGCCTCAAAAATATGCTTCCCCAGCTTTACTTGTTCAAATTTATAGGAAAGACCTGTTTGATTGTCTGGGCTTAATTTTTTCTGCTGAAAATAGTATAGAACCGAATCTATTTCCCGCTCTTTTTTATTCTCTAACTGAAGCTTTAGCGTCTCTCCCAACTGAAATTCGTTTTTGTTTTCTTCGATTTTCAGTGAAAAATCAGAAGATTTTTTTGCAGAATTGCTTCCGCAGGAAAAAATGGTAATACTTAATAATAACAGTAACAGGGACTTAAATTTGCTTATCATTTCAGGCTGAATTTTCTCTGGCTAAATTAACCATTTCGTATTAAAAATTACTTGCCAGAAGTATGAAAGATTGTATATTTGCACCGGCAAGTCCCACACAACCAGCTCCTGCTGAATCCCCCAGGGCGGGAACGCAGCAAGGGTAGGCGGTCGTAGCGGTGTGATGTGGGTCGCTTGCCATTTTTTGTATCCGGAATTCTCCTATTTTTATCGCATCTTTGCGGCGTATGAAAACAGATACTTCTCCCCAAAAAACAATATTGATAACCGGAGCTTCATCCGGAATCGGAAAATCCATCGGCGAATTTCTTCAGGATAAAGGTTTTAAGGTTTACGGAACCAGTAGAAATCCTCAAAAAGTTACCGGTAGTAAATTTCAATTGCTCGCACTTGACGTTACTAAAAATGAAAGTATTTCTTCAGCAGTAAATGAAGTGATCGAAAAAGAAGGCCGGTTGGACGTGCTGGTGAATAATGCCGGGGTGGGCATCACCGGTCCTATCGAAGAAACCCCCGATGAAGAAATTAGAAAAGCTTTTGAAACCAATTATTTTGGTCCTATTAGAGTCATCAAAGCCGTTTTGCCGTTCATGCGCAAACAAGGTTCAGGCCTCATTATAAATATCACTTCTATCGCAGGCTATATGGGCTTGCCTTACCGCGGAATTTATTCAGCCTCAAAAGGAGCATTAGAACTTACCACGGAAGCTTTCCGGATGGAACTAAAGGATTTCAATATTGAAATGACCAATGTGGCTCCAGGGGATTTTGCAACTAATATCGCTGCAGGGCGTTATCACGCCCCTGTGCTGGAAGCTTCGCCTTATAAAAAAGCCTACGGGAATACCCTGAAACTGATGAATGAGCATGTAGATTCGGGCAAAGATCCTGATCTTATGGCAAAAGCGATATATGAGATCATAAATACCCCTAAACCTAAGGGGCATTATAAAGTAGGGGAGTTGCTTCAGAAATTTTCCATTGGTCTCAAACGCATCCTTCCCGATAAAGTATACGAGAGGATGTTGCTAAAACATTATAAATTGTAATTTTGTGAACCAGAATCCGGTAGCCCGGAAAAACTAAACTTTTTAAAAACACAACTATGAAATTTTTTATTGATACCGCCAACCTGGATCAGATTAAAGAGGCCAGAGATCTTGGGGTTTTGGATGGTGTAACCACTAATCCTTCTCTTATGGCTAAAGAGGGAATTACCGGAAAAGACAATATTTTAAAACATTACAAACAGATCTGTGACCTTATAGACGGAGATGTAAGCGCCGAAGTTATCGCTACAGATTTTGAAGGGATGGTGAAAGAAGGCGAAGAACTTGCCGAACTTCACGAACAGATCGTTGTAAAGGTTCCTATGATCAAAGAAGGAGTTAAGGCTATCAAATATTTTAGTGATAACGGAATAAGAACCAACTGTACTCTGGTATTTTCAGCGGGGCAGGCTCTTTTAGCTGCTAAAGCTGGAGCTACTTATGTTTCTCCGTTTATCGGACGTCTGGATGATATCTCTACCGATGGATTGAATCTTATTGCAGAAATAAGACTGATTTACGATAACTATGGTTTCGAAACTGAAATACTTGCGGCTTCAGTTCGTCACACTATGCACGTACTGGAATGCGCTAAATTAGGAGCCGATGTGATGACCGGACCTCTTTCCTCTATTGAAGGATTGTTGAAACATCCGCTTACCGATATAGGTTTGGAACAATTCCTTGCAGATTATAAAAAAGGAAATAATTAATAAGATCAAATTTTAGATAGAAAAACCGCTTTTTCCAGAGCGGTTTTTTTTATGAATAAAGTTATCGCAATCTAATTGTAGTCGTTTAAAAATTCCAGGATCTCCCGTTCAAAGGTATTCGAATATAATTGAGAGCTTCCCCGGATAATCTCCCCATCAGTATCTATAAAAAACATCTTGTTCAGATAGGCAGTTAGTAAATCACGGTCTGTTTGGGCAAAAGTCAGGTGAAATTCCATTTCGGGATTTGTAGTTTGCATTTTAACGACCTCTGACCAGGATTCCCGAATATCCTTATCTATGTTAATCCCAACAAAATCCACTTCGGGATATTTCATGCGTAATTTATTGATAATCCCTTGTTGCCAGGCAAAATGTTCTTTAGAGAACATAGACCAATGATAGGTGATTATAGGTTTATCAGAAATATTCTTAAGCATTATCGTGTCTCCATCCACGTTGGATAAGGGCAGGTTTCCAATATTGTTGCCCGGCAAAAGATTCTTTTGAATCCCGGTCATCTGTTTTAAGTTTTTGAGCTTTTCCCGATTGTAATTCGTTTGTTCCAGAAGTTTTATTACAGAATCTATATCCTCGGCTTTACGGGAAAAAGTTACTCCCTGTGATCCCACACGGTCAAAGTAATTATTTTTGATCTGTGGATTTTGTATTAAAGAATCTGCCAAAATTATTTTGTAGCTTATATTATTTAAGGAATTGAGATCAAAACAATCGTCGCTGGGCGGCAGTTTTGGATCGCATCTTTCTATAGCTTTGGTGCGGAAATAATCATCAATAAAATTGGTGTATACGTAATAGGTGTTTAAGTTTTTACTATTAAAATTTATCTTATCCCTGTAATCGTGAAAATCTTCCGGTATTTCCCCGGCTAATTTTTTAAAATACTTCCTGGTTAAAAAGGCGTAACGCTCCTTAAAATGATAATACTGATAATCTATCCCTGCCCTGGCGATCTCGATGAAATCTTCTGAAAAATCTTTCTGAGCAATAAGCTGTTCCAGTTGCTGGTTTTTACTTTCGTAAATAGAATCTATTTTACTGGTAAATTCCTCCGGTTGATATTTATAATAAGAAAGGATCATCTCATTTTCCTTCTGGTTAGCAAGAAAAAGATCCAGTAGGAAATCACTCTTTTTAGCACCTTTTCCACTAAAATTCATAGATTCATCAAAATCCAGGGTATTAAGCCAAACCAATATACTATCGCCTGGCTGCAAATACAGAATCTGGTTTTCGGGTGGATGGTTAAACCGATATATTCCTTCTTCAAGGTCCTCAAAATGTTTCCCAAATCTGTTATTCTGATTTAGGTAGAGGGTATCTATAGTGGTGTTGTTTTTTGAAAGTATGAAGAATTCTGATTTCGGATTGACAATTTCTCCACCAATAAAAATAGACTGAACTTTTTCTACATCAGAATTGCACCCCAGAATGCTCATTATGATCAAGGAAAAAACAAGGAATTTAATTTTCATTAGGGCTGTAATCGTAGTCTCCGGCAAATATAGGAGCTCCTCAAAACCCTGAATGTTAACTGGGAGTTAAAAGAATATTTAAATAGTTAATCTTTAAATATTTGGGGTTAAATGGCTACTTTTGCAAAAAATTACACAAACAATATTTTATGCTTTCAGTTTCAAATCTTTCGGTTCAATTTGGCAAACGTGTTTTGTTTGACGAGGTGAGCACAACTTTTACCCAGGGTAACATTTACGGAATTATTGGCGCTAACGGGGCCGGTAAATCTACATTCTTAAATATCCTGTCAGGGAAATCCGATCCTACCTCGGGTCACGTGCATTTGGAGCCGGGAAAAAGAATGTCGGTACTGGAGCAGGATCACTCGCTTTATGACGAATTTCCGGTTTTGGAAACCGTAATGAAAGGGAATAAACCGCTTTTCGCTATTAAAAAGGAGATGGATGAGATCTACGCCAAAGAAGATTTCAGCGATGCCGATGGAGAACGTGTTGGAGTACTACAGGTGGAATTTGAAGAAATGAACGGGTGGAACGCTGAAAGTGAAGCTGCTTCCCTTTTATCCAACCTGGGAATTAAGACTGAACATCATTATACCTTGATGAAAGATCTTGACGGAAAACAAAAAGTAAGGGTGCTTTTAGCCCAGGCGCTTTTTGGAAATCCCGATGTACTTATTATGGATGAGCCTACCAACGACCTGGATTATGAAACTATTGCCTGGTTGGAGAACTTTCTTGCCAATTATGATAACACCGTGATCGTGGTTTCCCATGACCGTCACTTCCTGGATGCTGTTTGTACTCATATTTCTGATATCGACTTCGGAAAAATAAACCACTTTAGCGGTAACTATACCTTCTGGTATGAGTCTTCTCAACTTGCTGCACGCCAGCGTGCCCAGCAAAATAAAAAAGCTGAAGACAAAAAGAAAGAGCTGCAGGAATTTATCCAGCGATTTAGTGCTAACGTAGCTAAATCAAAGCAGGCCACTTCCCGAAAGAAAATGATTGACAGGCTTAATATTGAGGAGATCAGGCCTTCCAGCCGAAGGTATCCTGCTATCATCTTTGAGCGGGATCGTGAAGCCGGAGATCAGATCCTTAACATAGAAAAACTGGAAGCCAGTCAGGAGGGAGAAACCCTCTTTAAAGATGTGAACATCAACCTGGCCAAAGGTGACAAAGTTGTGGTTTATTCTAAGGATTCAAGGGCTACAACGGCCTTTTATGAAATTTTAAACGGAAAACAGAAAGCTGTTTCAGGTAAATACTCCTGGGGAGTAACCACTTCGCAGTCTTATCTTCCGCTTGATAATGCTGAATATTTTGATAATGACCTGACTTTGGTTGACTGGTTACGCCAGTATGCTAACACCGACGAGGAAAGGGAAGAAGTTTATATACGAGGTTTCCTCGGAAAAATGCTTTTTAGCGGAGAGGAAGCTTTAAAGACCTCAAGAGTGCTTTCGGGAGGAGAAAAAGTGCGTTGCATGTTAAGCCGAATGATGATGACAAGAGCTAACGTGTTGATGCTCGACGAACCTACCAACCACCTGGATCTGGAATCGATTACCGCTTTTAACAATTCTCTGAAGAACTTTAAAGGGACGGTTTTGTTCACTACTCATGATCACGAGTTTGCTCAAACCGTAGCCAACAGAGTGATCGAACTTACTCCTAACGGAGCTATTGACAGGTACCTGAGCTTCGATGAATATATGAACGATCCTAAGATCAAGGAACAACGCGGGAAAATGTACGCAGTAGAAGCCTAATCATTTAAATTTTAGAATAAAAAAATCCCGCCAGCCGCGGGATTTTTTGTTTTCGATTTCCGAAGGATTAAAAATTGTAATTCACAAAAAGGGTGAAATTTCTTCCCGGTTCCGTAATCGGCTGCCTGCTGAAATCGGCCTGGTTATTAAAGGCAAAATTCAAATGACTGTGATAATACTTGTCAAATACATTTAACACGCCCACACCTATATTTAGATTCTTAATCGCGGTGGTTCCGGCTTTGAGATCCATCAGGCTATAACCCGGTGTTCTGGTTTCGCCAAAAGAAGGAGCGATATTTTCCTGGTCGGCGGTGATATTGTAATAAATTCCGCTCCAGAATTTTTCGTTTTCAAATTCCACACGAGATCTGCTCACCAGTGGTGGGGAAAGAGGCAGGGATTCTCCAAGGTCCTCATTTTGGGTGTAGGTGTATGCTAAATCACTTCCCAGTCTAAATCCGGAAGCGAAAGCCAGCTCTCCCGAAATCTCAAAACCTGTTTTGTAAGCCTCATCCAGGTTCCTGAAAACTTTGGGATGCACAGGTGGTTGATTAGGCATATTCCTGCGCATTAAAGTCTCATCTACCAAACCAACTATATAATTCTCATAAATCGAATAGAACGCACTGGCAGAAAAACTGAAATGTTTCAGGTTTCCGGAATAAACCTCTTTTCCATTAAGCCCGATTTCAAACTGATTGTTCACTTCAGCTTTAAGGTTTGGATTCCCTACATATTC
>NZ_JBEPWD010000100.1:0-6487 GCF_041642575.1 Salegentibacter sp.
TTTCTTCCCTGGTCTCGCTCATCCTGAAGGGGATTTGTAGCGTAAGATGCGCCGGAAGTTTCAACGCATGCCGGGTGTGGTATTTTTCCGCCAGTTCTTGTTTCAGCTTTTTTATACGTAAGCTCAGGGTTTCTGGTGGGAGAATGGCTATAAAATACAGACTCATTTGGCAGAATTTTTTCCGAGGAGAAATTTAAGAAAAACCTGCCACTTTCCTCTTTTTTGCTTTTAGAGTTTTTAAAGTTTAGGAAACCAAAGAGCCACTGTTGTCACAATATTTTTGTCCTCTAAAAATGATCTTTTCAGATTAGAATAGACATTGTAGCAAAAATCTATAATTAAACAGGCCAAAAGAACATAATTACCGGAACGCTAAGGATAATAAGAATTAGGGTTAAAGGCAGCCCCATCTTCCAGTAATCACTGAATTTATATCCACCTGGACTCATTACTAAAGTATTGGACTGGTGCCCGATTGGTGTTAGAAAAGCAAAGGAAGCGCTAAGGGCAACCGCCATTAGAAATGGATCGGCAGAAAGCTCCATTTCCACTGCGATCTTTATAGCAATAGGTGCCATTAGAATGACCGTGGCCGCATTGTTGATTACATTAGAAAGGATCGTGGTTATGGTGATTAGTACTAACAATAATACCCAAATTGGAAATTCACCACTCATAGTCAGTATGTATTGGGTGATAAGATCAGCTCCTCCACTGGTTTCAAAAGCTTCACCAACAGGAATCATAGCCGCTAACAACACAATTATTGGCCAATCTATTGCTGAATATACAATCCGCATTGGAAGGATCTTATTAATTACCATTATAAGGGCAGCAATTGAAAACGCAATCTCTACCGCCAATACGTTGAAAACTACCGCCAGTATTGCTAACAAAAAGATGCTTAATGCAAAAATGGGTTGGCGGGGATTTCCTATTTTTATATTTCTTTCTGCCAATGGCAGTAATTGCATTACCGTTATTGCCTGTTTCAGGTGATGTCTTTGGCCTTGTAATAACAAAACATCTCCTGCTTTCAGGCGAATGTTTCCCAGGCGCTGTCTCATCCTTTTTTCACTCCTGGCGATAGCCAGAACATTTACGTGTTGGATTTTTCTGATGTTGAGTTCAATAGCTGTTTTGTCAATTACAGGGGAGCCCCCTGTAACTACTACCTCGAGACCCTGGATATTTCCATAACCCTTGGATTCTTTGTATACCAGTTTTTTTCCGGTTAGCTTAACTCCGGTATTGTTTACAAAGGTTTTCAGATCATCTGAATCGGTTTCCAGAATGATAATATCATCTTTCAGAAGTTTCTCCTCGGAAGAAGGAGCGTAGATTAAATTTCCGTTTCTAACCAATCCCAGGGCAAGCACTTCAGTATTGCTTATTATGTTCATTTCCCTTAAAGTTCTTCCATTAAGGGCAGAATCTTCAGTAACAGTAACTTCGGTGGTGTAGTTGTCTATTTTGAAAAGGTTATCTTCATTATCTTCAGAATGGCGTTTGGGTAAAAATCTCCAGCCTACTAAAGAGATGAAAATTAAACCTGCAATTGCCAGAATTCCTCCGGTGGGAGTAAAATCGAACATCGAAAAAGCTCCAATATCATTTTGTTTTCTGAAAGTTGCGATTATAATATTCGGAGGCGTCCCGATGAGCGTAGTCATTCCCCCTAGAATTGATGCAAAGGCAATTGGCATTAAAATGCGGGAAGGGGCATAACCATTTCTACGTGCCATTTGTACCGCCACGGGCATCATTATACCTAAAGCCCCTATATTATTCATAAAAGCCGATGCTATGGTAACTATAACACAGAGGACTATTAATTGAAGAAGAAAACTTTTTCCGATTTTATTCAGAATCCTGGCTGTAATATCTACAAGTCCTGAATGATCCAGAGCCTTGCTTATTATTAAAATAGCACCTATTGTTATGACTGCAGGATGGGCAAAACCACTAAAGGCATTTTCCGCAGGAATAATATTAAAAACAACCAGGGTGAATAACGCCAGCAAGGCCACGATATCATATCGGAATTTTTCCCATATGAAAAGGACCAGGGCAATAGCCAAAGTTATAAAGACAATGTTTTGTTCCATTTGAGTTTTTAACTCTTTTAATAATGGATTAGCTTTTCAGCTTAAATATCGAGATTTATTTCTATTTGATGTCTTAACAGGTCTTCAAAAGTTTCTCTTTCTCTAATTAGGTGAGCTTTGCCATTGTACCATAGCACTTCAGCAGGGCGATACCGGGAATTAAAATTGCTGGCCATGGAAAAACTATAAGCTCCGGCATTGCTGAATGCCAGAATATCACCTTCGGTTATCTCTGCTATTCGGCGGTTATTGGCGAAAGTATCGGTTTCGCAAATATATCCTACCACCGAATAAAATCGCTGTTTGCCTTCAGGGTTGGAAATATTATGAATATCGTGATGAGAACCGTAGAACATTGGGCGAATAAGGTGATTAAAGCCAGAATCTACCCCTGCAAAAACCGTAGAAGTGGTTTGTTTGATCACATTAACCCGGGCCAAAAATTTTCCGGCTTCGCTAACCAGGAACTTTCCGGGTTCGAAAACAAGGGTGAGCTCGCGGCCATAATCTTTGCAGAAATCCTTGAACCTATGGGTGAGCTTTTCTCCCAGTTCTTCAATATCGGTTTCTATGTCACCTGCGGTATAGGCCACTTTAAATCCACTCCCAAAATCCAGGAAGGAAAGGTTCCTGAAGTTTTTTGCAGCATCAAAAAGAATTTCAGAAGCACGTAAGAACACTTCAATATCCAGGATATCACTGCCGGTATGCATGTGAATTCCGTTGATGTTCATCCCCGTATTTTCAACAATGCGCAATAGAAGCGGCATCTGGTGAATAGAGATCCCGAACTTGGAATCTACATGACCAACTGATATTTTGGCATTTCCTCCGGCAAGGATATGCGGATTTATTCGAATACAAACCGGTACCTCCGGATGTTTGGCGCCAAACTGTTCCAGGATGGAAAGGTTATCGATATTGATCTGGGCTCCCAGCTCTACCACCTCCTCGATCTCCTCCAGGGAAACGCCGTTTGGGGTATAGATAATATCCTTCGGAGCTACTCCCGCTTTAAGCCCAAGCATCACTTCCTGTACCGATACCGTATCGAGTCCGCAGCCCATAGAATTAAGATACTTCAGAATAGAAATATTGGAAAGGGCTTTTACCGCGTAATGAATGCGCAGGTCATCTATTTCGCTGAAAGCATTTTTTAGCCGATTATACTGAAAAGCGATCTTTTCAGCATCATAAACATATACGGGGCTTTCATATTCTTTGGCAACGGCCAAAAGGTCTTGATTGGTCATAAAGGGATAAATATTAAATCGCAAAATACAGGAGAAAATAAAACTCCCGCAAGCACAAGTCTCAAAAATAACGAATTCCTCTAAATTGTTTTCTTAGGAATACAAAGAAACTTGGTTTGGTTATTTAAAGGTACTATTATGGAGGATTATTCCTCCGCATATCAAATATTTGCTTCCTGTGGAAACCTGCATTATTAAAGGAAAAAAGATTGGTACATTACTTTTGGTTTTGTTACTTTTGTTAACCGTAAATAAATCTGAAGAAATACCTGATTATGAACATACACGAATATCAAGGAAAAGAGATTTTAAATAGTTTTGGAGTCCGCATTCAACGTGGAATCGTAGCACACAATGCTACCGAAGCCGTGAACGCCGCCAAAGAATTAACCGAGCAAACCGGAACCGGTTGGCACGTGATCAAAGCTCAGGTACATGCCGGTGGCCGTGGTAAAGGTGGCGGGGTTAAACTTGCCAAAAACCTGAAAGAAGTTGAAGAGATCGCAGGAGATATTATCGGGATGAACCTGGTAACCCCGCAAACTTCAGCCGAAGGGAAGAAAGTACACCAGGTGCTTGTTGCCGAGGATGTTTATTATCCCGGAGACAGCGAGACCTCAGAGATCTATATGTCGGTATTGCTTAACCGTGCTACCGGGAGAAATATGATCATGTATTCTACCGAAGGTGGAGTGGATATTGAAAGCGTTGCCGAGAAAACTCCGCACCTTATCTTCACCGAAGAGATCGATCCTACCGTAGGATTGCTTCCTTTCCAGGCGCGTCGCGTGGCTTTTAATTTAGGTCTTAGCGGCACAGCTTTTAAAGAAATGGTGAAATTCGTGACTGCGCTTTACACCGCTTTTGAAAAATCTGATTCTTCTCTTTTTGAGATCAACCCGGTACTAAAGACCAGCGACGATAAGATTCTTGCTGTAGATGCTAAAGTAACCTTAGACGATAACGCGCTTTTCCGTCATAAAGATTATGTTGAAATGCGTGACATCCGTGAGGAAAATCCAACCGAAGTTGAAGCCAGAGAAGTAGGACTTAACTACGTAGACCTTGATGGTAACGTGGGTTGTATGGTAAATGGTGCCGGACTTGCTATGGCAACGATGGATCTTATTAAACAGGCGGGTGGAGAACCTGCAAACTTCCTGGATGTTGGAGGTACTGCCGATGCCAAAAGGGTAGAAGAGGCTTTTAGAATTATCCTGAAAGACGATAAAGTAGAAGCTATTTTGGTAAATATCTTTGGAGGTATTGTTCGTTGTGACCGTGTGGCACAGGGAATCATTGATGCCTACAAAAACCTTGGAGATAAAGTAAATGTTCCAATAATTGTACGTTTGCAGGGAACCAATGCTGATATCGCAAAAGAACTAATAGACAACAGCGGATTGAAAATTCATTCTGCCGTAGAATTCCAGGAAGCAGCCGATAAAGTACAGGAAGTACTAAGCTAAAACCTGAATAAAATATGATTTCTGAAAACCGCCTTCTTGGCGGTTTTTTTTATGGAAAATATCCTATCGTCATTCCGGACTTGATCCGGGATATCATCCTTTACCGTAAACTTCAAGTGAGATTCTGAATCAAGTTCAGAATGACCTTAAAACATATTCCTTGAAATTAAATTCACAAAACTTATTTTTTTATTAGTGTCCGGTATAAACCCGGATTTAGATTAAAAGGTACAGTAAAGTCCTATTTTTTAGCTTCAACCCCCAAATAGCATGGTGTAACTAGAAGAATGAAAGCTGTATATAAGGAGATTTGATTGTGAGATAGTCCCTTTTTGGGAAGGAATCTTCAAAAAAATGAACAGGTTTTATAACTCATCAGCTGTAGGCGCACCATGGAGATTATTTTTGAATAAGCCTGGGTTTTTTTAATCCTTTTTTGAACCACCAGCATCAGCAGTTGTACAATCAATCCGCAACAAATCTGAATTATAATGGCATTTGGGCTATCGCCTGGAAAATACTTCCGGGGAAAGTTTTGCTAGAGTATGGGATGTCCGCTAAAGTGTGTACTTTTATTAATAGTAATAAAGTTTGGGGTGAAACCTTAGCCGGACATTAATGACTAAAAAACAATAGCTATCTATGAATTTAATGGCATGGAATTGAAGATATATGTTAACAATGGTTAAATTTATTGATCAGTATCGATTACAAAATTGATTTTAACCTATCCAAATGACTCATAATATTGTTTTCGGAACCCTTATCCTCACGTTTGGCTTGTTTGCCTGGGGTCGTATTCGTCATGATTTTGTAGCCTTGATAGCACTTTTCATCCTTATTGTAACTGGTATAATTGATCCAACTGATGCCTTTTCGGGCTTTGGTCACCCTGCAGTAATAACAGTGGCATCGGTATTAATAATTGGAAAAGCCTTTGAGTTTTCGGGTCTGATCGACTTATTGGGAAAATGGATAATGAAGATCGGTGATCAGCTACTGGTACAGATCCTGGTGCTTTCTCTTTTGGTTGCACTAGCGTCCGCCTTTATGAACAATGTGGGAGCCCTGGCGATAACGATGCCCATTGCCATACATTTGGCACGTAAAAGTGGTAATCCACCCTCTTACATATTAATGCCTATAGCCTTTGCATCTTTGCTTGGCGGAATGACAACTTTAATAGGAACCCCTCCAAATATTATTATAGCGACATTCCGTGCCGATGTAACCGGGGAATCTTTCAATATGTTCGATTTTACTCCGGTGGGTTTAACACTTATGCTGGCAGGACTTGTTTTTATTGTCCTTTTTGGATGGCGGCTGTTACCAGAAAGAATCGGCAAAAAGTCTGAGGACAAAAGGTTTGATATTGATGATTATATTACAGAAGTTGAAGTTGCTGAAGATTCTAAAGTCATTGGAAAACCTATTTCGGAATTGGCGGATATCTCAGATACCGATGTGCTGGTTTTGGGTTTGGTAAGAAATAATAAACTCATTCATGCCCCTGATATCAATTATGTATTACTTGAAAAAGATATAATTCTTCTTGAAACAGATGCGGATGATCTTAAAACATTCATCGAAGATACCAAGGTTAAATTGGTTGGGGATAAGAAATTCTTAAAAGATGCCGAAGGATCTGATAAGATCA
>NZ_JBEPWD010000101.1:0-6389 GCF_041642575.1 Salegentibacter sp.
ATGCTGGAAGAGCTGGAAGGTCGTTATGAGGAGTTAAATAATGTTGAAGAACTTACCGAAAAACTTGGTTCAGCGGTTGAGCTGATCGGCCGGGAAGACATCGGAAGTCTGGACAGCCTTAAAGAGGTGCGTTCGGGTTTATCTAAGATTGCCGGTTTTTCAACGACCTATGAAAGTCTGAATGAGCGTGTGGAAAGTATCATCATTGAACTCGATGATATTTCCCAGGAACTATCTGATGCCCTGGAAAGGGTAGAAGCCAACCCGGAAGAGCTGGAGGCAACAAATCAGAAACTTCAGCTTATCTATAACCTTCAGAAGAAACATTCCGCAGAAAATATTGAAGAATTACTTCAGATAAAAGAGCAGCTTCAGGAAAAAGTGTCGGTGAGTGAAAATGCCGAAGCTTCCTTGCTGGAAGCAGAAAAAGCTATTTCAGAAGCTAAAAAAGGTCTTTTGGAGATTTCAGGAAAGATCCACGAGAATCGTAAAAAGATCATCCCTGAATTTATCAAACAAACTGAAGAGATCCTTTCCGGTCTTGGGATGCCTAACGCCCGACTAAAAATTGAATTAAAACCGCAACAGGAATTTCTGGCTAACGGACAGGATCAGTTGTTCTGGTACCTTGCAGCCAATAAAGGCGGAGATTTCAAAGAGATGAAAAAAGCGGCTTCAGGGGGAGAGCTTTCAAGAATTATGCTTGCCGTGAAAAGTATTCTGGCAGCACAAAGCAGTTTGCCTACTATTATTTTTGATGAGATCGATACCGGGGTTTCCGGGGATATCGCACAAAAGATGGGCGAGATTCTGCAGCATATGGGCGAATCTATGCAGGTGATCGCGATCACTCACCTTCCACAAATAGCCGGAAAGGGGAACAGCCACTTTAAAATATTTAAGGAGGATACAGCGCAGCACACCACCACCAAGATAATTGAGTTGGAGCAGAATGAACGCATAGAAGAACTGGCAATGATGCTGGGAGGAAATAATATTAGCGAATCGGCTATGGCACATGCCCGGGCCCTGTTGAATTAGTAAACTAACCGGTTGAGCCTCTGTAGGGAATTTTACTATCTTTACCGGCTCAACAATCTATAAAAACCAAAACCATGTCATACAACCTGCTAAAAGGTAAAAGAGGAATTATTTTCGGGGCCCTGGATGAGAATTCCATAGCCTGGAAAACAGCGGAACGGGTAAATGAAGAAGGCGGAAAATTTGTGTTAACCAACGCGCCTATCGCGATGCGAATGGGGAACATTCAGCAACTTGCCGAAAAAACCGGTTCTGAGATCATTCCGGCAGATGCCACTAAAGTAGAAGATCTGGAAAACCTTGTTGAAAAATCTATGGAGATCCTTGGCGGAAAGATCGATTTTGTACTGCATTCCATCGGGATGTCGGTGAACGTGAGAAAAGGAAATCACTATACCGATATGAATTACGATTTCACCACTAAAGGCTGGGATGTTTCTGCGGTATCTTTTCACAAGACCATGCAGGTTTTATACAAAAAAGAAGCGATGAACGAGTGGGGGAGCATTGTTGCCCTTAGCTATATGGCTGCCCAGCGTGTTTTTCCTGATTATAATGATATGGCCGATAATAAAGCATATCTGGAATCTATAGCCCGTAGTTTTGGATATTTCTTCGGAAAAGATAAAAAAGTAAGGGTGAATACTATTTCCCAGTCACCAACACCAACCACAGCCGGAACCGGAGTTAAAGGCTTTGATGGCTTTATTGCCTACGCCGATAAAATGTCGCCGCTGGGTAATGCCACAGCTTTGGAATGCGCCGACTATACCCTAACGCTGTTCTCTGACCTTACTAAAAAAGTAACGCTTCAGAATCTTTACCACGATGGTGGCTTCTCCAATATGGGAGTTAGCCAGGAGGTGATGGAAACATTTATGAAAGACCAGGAGTAAGATCCTTAGCATATAAAGGGCTGTGAGGAAAAAATGCATTGTGGTTTTTTCCGGCAGCCCTTTTCTTTTAGTACCTTTATAAGATGAAATTGGAATATTCGTTTATCATTCCTGTCTACAATCGCCCCGAAGAGATCAGGGAGCTGCTGCAAAGTATGCTGGCTCTTGATTTTGATAGAAGTTATGAAATTGTAATCGTGGAGGACGGATCTTCCAGACCATCGAAAGAGATAATTGAACAGTTCCAGCAGCAACTCAACATTAGTTATTATTATAAAAGAAATTCAGGGCCCGGTGATTCCCGTAATTTCGGGATGCGTAAGGCCCAGGGCGATTATTTTATAATTCTGGATTCTGATGTTTTGCTTCCGCCTGAATACCTTAAAACCGTAGATAGCTTTTTAAGCGAAAATTTTTGTGATTGCTATGGAGGCCCGGATGCCGCTCATCCTAGCTTTAGCGATACGCAGAAAGCTATAGATTATGCGATGACCTCCTTTTTGACCACCGGAGGCATCCGAGGAAACAAATCGGCGGTAAATAAATTTGAACCCCGTAGTTTTAATATGGGCATTTCCCGGGAGGCTTTTCAAGCAACAGGAGGTTTTGGCTTAATTCATCCCGGTGAAGATCCCGATCTTTCGTTAAGACTTCAGAAAAATGGCTCTAGGACCTGCCTGATTCCGGATGCGAAGGTTTTTCATAAACGCCGGATAGATTGGAATAAATTCTATCACCAGGTGGAAAAATTCGGAATGGTAAGGCCAATCCTGAATTCCTGGCACCCCGGCTCGGCCAGGATCACCTATTGGTTTCCAAGCCTTTTTATGGCCGGCTTTATTTTGTCGATTTTCCTTTTAAGCAGTGGCTTGTGGTGGTTTTTTGGACTATATATCATATATTTTACAATAGTATTTCTTAATTCGGCTATTAGGAATAATAGCCTTCATATTGGTTTATATTCGGTTTATGCTGTATTGGTACAGTTTGCCGGATATGGCTACGGTTTTTTTAAATCGATTTGGCAATTAAAAGTGCTAAAAAAGAATCCGGAAATTGCATTTCCACATCTTTTCTTCAAACATGCGTAAAACCTCCAACGGAACACCGAACTTTTTAAAGAAATCCAATTTACAAACCTTTGGATTCTTCCTCTTTTTTTCTGCTTTTGTGTGGTTTCTGGTTCAGCTGTCAAAAGATTACACTCAGGTGGTTTCTTTTCCCCTGGAATATGTGAACCCACCGATGGATAAAAGCATCGCTGAGGAAAAACCGAAGTCTGTAGAAGTAAGGATGCAGGATAAGGGATTTAATATTTTATATTACAAATTGTACAAGCCTGAACTTCTTATTGACCTGGAACAAACCAGGACAGAGGAAGGTAGACTCGTTTATTCTATCGAGGCCAACCGGGAAGATATCGCAAGCCAACTTAATATAGATTTTGAAAAGACCCGTTTCCTTTCTGATGAAATAAATATAGCTTTTCAGCCTAAGAAGCTGAAACGGCTTAAAGTTGTTCCCGAATTAAACCTCTCTTTTGCCGTGGGGTATTCGGCTAACGAAGAGATAAGCTTAGAACCCGATTCTATAGATGTTAGCGGCCCGGAATCTATTATAGACACCATTAGTGAAGTTAGTACCTTTCCGCTGAATATCAACAATATCAACAAAGATATTCAGGGCAAAGTAGCCATAGACACCACCGGACTGGGAATGCTTAGTTTCTATCAAACCCAGGTTAACTATACCATGGAAGTCGAAAAATTTACGGAAGGTGAAATACAGGTTCCCGTGGAAGTACGCAATGTCCCGGAAGACGTAAACCTTAGTATTTTTCCGAAGGAAGTGAAATTGTTTTACCAGGTAAATCTTAAGCAATATGAGATGGTTAGGGCCGAAGATTTTTCTGTGGTATGTGAATATGAAGATATCAGGGAAGGGCAGGATTACCTCCTGGCAGAAGTCAGGAGAAAACCCGATTATGTGACTAATATCCGACTTAGTGAACGGAAGATACAGTTTATTATAAAGCGATGATGGTAGTAGGTTTAACCGGGGGTATAGGAAGTGGTAAAACCACGGTGGCGAATTTCTTCAGGGAACTTGGGGTGCCGGTCTATATCGCCGATGATGCCGGAAAACGCCTGATGCTTACTTCTGAAGAAATTAAAAAAGCAGTAATTGAGCTTTTTGGAGAAAAGGCCTATCCTACTGATGCGCCGGACAGAAATTATATTGCCTCCCAGGTCTTTAATGACAGCGCGAAACTGGAAGCCTTGAACAGAATAATCCACCCCGCGGTAGCTGCAGATTTTCAGGAATGGCTGAGCCGGCAACAGGCGCCTTATATTATTTATGAAGCGGCTATTCTTTTTGAATCGGGAGGGCATAAAAAATGCGATTTTACAATTTTGGTAACCGCCCCCCACGAAGAAAAACTTAAAAGACTGCAGGCCAGGGATAATTCAAAAATTGAAGAAATTGAAGCCAGAATGGCTAATCAATGGAGTGATGAAAAAAAGTTAAAATTAGCCGATTTTCAGATTGAAAATACCGATCTAAGCCTTACCAAATCTCAGGTTAAAGAATTGAATGAGATTCTCTTAAATTCCCGCAAAAATTGAGAAAAGTTTTGTTAACATTTGGTTAAAGCACTTAGGCTCTAAATGTTAAAATCTTACTTTTGGGGGCATGAATAAAAAGCTTTTCTTCATCCTGGTTGTCCTGATGAGTTTATCCCTTATTGGGATAATTTTCGTTCAGGGTTATTGGATTAAAGGTGCGGTAGATGATAGGGAAGAACAGTTTTCGTATAACGCCAAACAGGTGCTGATTAAGGTTTCCAATGAGATCCAAAATAACGAACTGGAAGAATATTACATAAAATTTATAGATTCAGATTCCACCAACGCTACGCTGGAAGAATCTAAGCTCACCGAATACTCCTATTCCAATCAGAATAAATTACGGGATCAAACCCTTTTTCATACTGAATCTATTCTGGAGGAAGATTATAAGGTTTCTTCAGGTTTTCTAAGCGCTACCCGGGATAGTATTCCCTTTACCAAACTTATTAATAAGCGGGTTACCAATATTGTTACCCGTCAGAATCTTGACAACAATAACACGCTAAGCGCCCGGCAACAAATTTCCCGCATGATGCGCATGGACCAGGTTGAAAAGGATATCCTGCGTAGCAATATCGCCGAATATACCAGTAAACTTCCTCTCCATGACCGTATTAGCGATGTTGAGATCAGAAGACTAATCGCTAACGAGCTTAAAAAGCGGGACCTGGACACCGAATTTGAATACGGAATTTACAGTAATTCCATCGCTACAAATCTTCATTCTGATGGCTTTAGTTTAAACCACCCTGCAACATACGGGGTGCCTCTTTTTGTGGATAATAGTGGAAATAGCAGTTACCAGTTGCTGGTTAACCTGCCTGGAAAGAAAAAGGTAGTGCTCTCTTCTGTGGTGTTGATGGCGGCTTTGTCAATAATTTTCACTTTGATTATCGTTATCGCTTATTCCAGCGCTTTGTCTCAATTGATAAAACAACGACAGATCTCTCAGATCAAAACCGATTTCATCAATAACATGACCCACGAATTTAAGACACCTATAGCCACGATAAACCTGGCTCTGGATGCCATTAAGAATCCCAAGATCAAGAATGATGAGGAAAAGACTAAGCGTTACCTCCAGATGATCAGGGACGAGAATAAACGAATGCACGGGCAGGTAGAGAATGTGTTGCGCATCTCAAAACTGGAGAAAAACGAACTGGACCTTAAGAAGGAAAGACTGCAATTGCACGATCTCGTGGAAGAGGCTATTACCCATGTACAATTGCTAATAGAAGATCGTGGGGGATACGTGAAAACCCACTTTGCTGCCTTGCGCTCTTCAATCCTGGCCAATCCCGATCACTTTACCAATGTAGTGGTAAATATCCTGGATAACGCAGTTAAATATTCTCCTGAAGAACCCAAAATAGATATCTATACTGAAAATGTGAAGAACTATATCATCCTCAAGATCCGGGATCAGGGATCAGGGATGAACAAGATTGTTCAGAAGAAAATATTCGAAAAATTTTATCGCGAACATACCGGTGATATCCACAATGTAAAAGGTCACGGCCTTGGTCTGGCTTATACAAAACGTATCGTGGAAGACCATCATGGTGAGATCACTGTTGAGAGCGAAAAAGGAAAAGGAAGTACCTTTATAATTAAATTACCACTAATATCTTAAATATATGGAAACTGAAAACAAAAAAATCCTGTTAGTAGAAGACGATCCAAATTTCGGAACTGTCCTTAAAGATTACCTGGCGATGAACGACTATGAGGTCACTCACGCCAAAAACGGAATGGAAGGCTTCGAGAAATTCAAGAAAGACGATTTCGACCTTTGTATCCTGGATGTGATGATGCCTTA
>NZ_JBEPWD010000102.1:0-6300 GCF_041642575.1 Salegentibacter sp.
TTCACAATTTCAGTATTATTTAAGGCATCTTTTATCTTCCAGAATCGGGAAGTTAATTGCACGGAATCATTACTTTGATTTTCGATAGTAATTCGGTACGCAAAGGCAAATAATTTCCTGTAGCTTCTGAAGACAGAACCTTCAAAACTGGTCTCAACCGAAATCTTAATACCTCTTGTAACTTGTTGAATCATATCAATATATCGCGAATGACGCTATTATGGAAATTATTCCTGCAATAACTGCTAAGGTAAAAAATATAATATTGAGCAGCATGAATTTTACAAAGGTTTTAACACGACTTTGTCCATAAAATTTACGCATTGCCATGAAGAGATAAAAGATGAAAATTATGGTTGCTAGGGTGATTCCCAGGTCGCTTTCAAATAAATAATCTGCCAGAAGTGCGATACCATAAATTACAAAAAAAGTAGTTTGTACATGAAAGGTGAAGATGAGATGTTCCATGTAATTAAAAGGACGGCGTAAATAAAGAATCCAGATGAAAAACGCAAAAACCGGCAGGTAGAAAAAGATGATGAAGGGTAATTTATTGATAAAATAATTGAGGAAAAGTTGAGGGTTACTTTTTAGGATATTCCAGTCAGTGGCTTTTTTATAGATCCAGTGATTATAATTGCTGTGAGGGTGGCGAAGGCTGTCTAAAGCCTGTTGTGCCGAGAGTATTTCGGTTTCTTTATAGTACTTTGAATAAATATTAAATTGGTTCGTGCTGGCTTCAATAAAACTTAGGCTGTCCAGGGCCTCCCAATCCTGATAGATTTTCTCATAACTAACTCTGTCCTTAGCCTGTTGCGTTCTAATAAGGGAGTCCAGGTTAAACTCCCGGCCTGCTATTTCAGGATTTGGAATATCCAAAGAATCAGCAGTCTCTTGAGCAAGTGCGATCTCCTCTTCATTCAGGTTTGAAGGAACTGGCTGTAACTCAAAACTATTCAGGAAACCCCAGATAATAAAGAATATAATGGATGCGCTAAGATAAAACCTGAAAGGATTAGCATAACGCATTCGTTTTCCTGAAATGTAATCTTTAGAAATCTTGCCCGGGTTGAATAATAAAGCTTTCATGGTACGGCGAAACCTGGAATCGTAAGCCAAGATACCCGCGAAGAATTCATTAAAGAAGTCGTCGAAGGCTAATTTTTTTGTACTATTTAGTTGACCACACGCGGGACAATATTTGTCGCTTTTATCCAGTTCGTGATGACAGTTAAGACATCGTTCTCCGCGATACTTCAGTTGACTTCTTTCTTTTTCCATGCTACAGGAAGGTGGTTAGTTGGTGATATTAGTGGAGCTGGCACTACCAATCCCTATAAGCCTGTCGTATCTGGCTCCCGGACTTCTATAGTAAACCAACACCTGGTAATCATTTTCAGTTTCATCAAAATTACCGCTGAAAAACCCTTCGTCAATACTGCCGTCCTGATTTTTCAAGACATACTTGTAGTTGTAAAAACCTTGCTTAAAAAGTCTGGCTCCCTCGTACATTTCGGTTTCTTCATTAAACCTTAATCTTGTGGTCTCATCGATTTGAAAATTATTGAAACCACCATAAATATGAATTTCCCCGCCATCAAGTTGACTGTAATTCCGAAGTTTAAAATGAACCCAGGAATACTCAGCTTCTGTTTCAGGTTCTCTTCCCTGTAAACTTCTTACTACGAAACCGCCGTTAATGTCGGGCTGATAGGTGTAAGGTTCATTCGCTCTTGCTCGGTCGGGAAATAAGTGATGATGATAAAGATCGTTTAACTCAATATAATTTATATCTACAGTACTTGCACGCAGGTCCTTGTTATCGAACTGGAGATACTCATTCCCTCCAAAAAAGGCCGTTTCCTGGTCGTAACGATAAATCAATTCGTTGCCAATGCTATATTGTGGCTTAATATTTTTAATTGCCGTTTTCAAATTCTGATTCTGCATCAGCAGAACATTTACAGTTTCATCGGGATTCTTTAGAATGAGATCGGGTGAGTCTACTGAAAAATTTATCACTTGCTTTTCACTGATAAATTCCAGGGCACGAGAACGCCTGATATTTACCGAAACTTTCGCTAAAGGTTCGTAAACCATAAATTTTCTTGAAAAAACCGCTTCTTTTTCTGAATTGAAAATTTTCAGCATATAGTTGCCTGAAACTTTTAGTCCGCGGGTATCTGAATTGGGGAATTCCAATTCGTAATGCGAATATCCCTGAAGTGTATTATAGGAGTTTTTATAATTGAAGATCCTTACATCATCAAAACCTTCCATATATTCTGATTTTGATAACTTGGAAGGGGTCCAATCGTAATTGTAATGCTCGATTGTGTAATAATAATCGGCTTCATCTCCTATAATATCATCAAAACTCAATTTGAGTTTCTCTCCCTGTCTTAGAACCGGATTTCCTGTTTGACCGGAGCTTCCTTCAAAATCTATAGTGTAAATATAATTTGGCGGGAGAATTTCCTGTTCACTTTGTCCCTGAAGGCAAAAACCTGTAAAAAGAAAGGAAATTATGACGAGGATCATTTTCATTGTAAAGAATTATATTCAAAGATAATTACAATTCTCATACCGAACTTTTTAACATTTCGATTTAACAGATTTAAAGTCCGAAAATTCTTATTTTTATTGGGATATGTGGGTTTAAAATTCCTAAATTTGCCTGACTTAAAAAAAATTATTTTAACATACACTCCATCCTATGTCAAAAGACATTCGAATTAAAAGAGGATTATCTCTACGATTAGAAGGGGAAGCGGATAAGGAGCTGGTAAAGGCTCCAAGGTCTAAGACCTATGCCATTAAACCGCCAGATTTCCATACTGTAATACCCAAAATGGTTGTAAAGGAAGGTGAAAGACTGCTAGCCGGTGATGAGCTCTTCTATTCAAAATACACCGATGAGGTGCGTTTTACCAGTCCCGTTAGCGGGACGCTTAAGGAAATTAAGCGTGGTGCTAAACGCCGCATAATGGAAATTATTATAGAAGCAGATCCCGAAGATGCTTACAGGGAATTTGGGAAATTGGACGCATCTTCAGCTGATGCTGAAGCTGTAAAAACCAGAATTCTTGAAAGTGGCTGCGGTGCTTTTATCAACCAAAGGCCTTACGATATCATCGCCGATCCAAAGGATAGCCCTAAAGCTATTTTTATTTCGGCAGTAAGTACTGCGCCTCTGGCTCCGGACTGGGGCTTTATTTTGAAAGATAAGCAAGCGGAATTCCAGGAAGGAATTAACGCACTTCAAAAACTAACTTCAGGAAAAGTTCATCTTTCATTAGACGATTCTTCAGCAGGAGCCCTAAAAGGGATAAAAGGTGCTGAGCTTCATAATGTAAGCGGGCCACACCCTGCAGGGAATGTTGGAATTCAAATTCACAAGATCGATCCTATAGTTCAGGGAGATCGGGTTTGGACTCTTAATCCTGAAGATGTTGCTATAATTGGCAAGCTTTTTTTAACCGGGCGTTACCAGGCAGATCGTACCATTGCACTAACCGGTAGTGAAGCAAAGGATCGCAAATACTACAGCGCAAAAATCGGGGCAAATGTTTCTGATTTTATTGGAGAGGTTAGTGATGATATTCGTATAATTTCAGGTAACGTATTGACAGGAACCAAGCTTTCAAATAACCAGTACATTAGTTTTCTGGATAACGAAATAACGCTTATTCCAGAAGGAAATCAATACAGACCATTGGGTTGGTTGCCTTTTACCTATAATAATATTCACTCAAATTCCAGAACATCTCTTTCGTTTTTGTTTCCTAACCGTAAATTTAAGCCTAATACTAATCTCAATGGGGAAGAACGGGCTTTAGTAGTTACTGGTGAAATGGAGGAGGTTATGCCAATGGAGATTTTTCCTATGCAGCTTATTAAAGCCTGTATGGCAGGAGATATTGAGAAAATGGAGAACCTTGGGATCTACGAAGTCGCTCCTGAAGATTTCGCTTTGGTAGAATATGTAAACACCTCGAAAATCGAAATTCAGGAAGTTATTCGTTTAGGCCTGGATCTAATGGTTACTGAAGTAGGTTAAAAAGCATGAAAACTATGGAATGGATTAGACAAAGATTAGATAAAATTAGAGAGCCATTTGGTAAGGGTAAGAAATTTGAGAAGTATTCACCCGCTGTGAATGCGATTGATACTTTCCTTTTTACACCAAATCATACTACCCAGAAGGGGGCTCACATAAGAGATGCGGTAGATTTAAAAAGAGTGATGATCACTGTGGTTATCGCTTTGATTCCAGCGCTTCTCTTCGGGATGTGGAATGCAGGATACCAATATTATAGTCAGTTAGGCGAAGCCTTTACTTTTTGGGAAGCTTTAGGTCACGGAGCCTTAAAGATCGTACCAATGATAGTGGTTTCCTATGCAGTAGGACTTGGAATTGAATTCGCCTTTGCCATCTTTAGAGGGCACGAAGTTAACGAAGGTTACCTGGTAACCGGTTTGCTTATTCCTATGATTATGCCAATTGATCTTCCGCTTTGGATGTTGGCTCTTTCAGTGGTATTTGCAGTATTGATTGGTAAAGAGGCCTTTGGAGGTACAGGGATGAATATCCTGAACCCTGCTTTAACGGCAAGAGCATTTGCATTCTTTGCATACCCTACCTATATGTCTGGAAACCAGGTTTGGGTTAGCGAGGCAAGTAATGTAGAAGCTGTTTCAGGGGAAACAATTCTTGGTTCTCTTGCTGCCGGAGATAATGTTTCTTATAGTATGTGGGATATGTTTTACGGCGTTATACCGGGATCGGTTGCAGAGACTTCAACATTGTTTGTTCTTGCCGGAGCACTTCTCTTAATTCTAACAAAGGTTGGAAACTGGAGGATTATTCTGAGCGGGTTTATAGGAGCTGCAGTAATGGCTTTAATATTTAATGCCTTGCCATCTCTGGGAGTTGAAGGAAATGATTTGACGAACTTCAACTGGGTAAATCACCTGCTAATTGGAGGTTTGGCTTTCGGAATTGTGTTTATGGCTACCGATCCGGTATCTGCTTCACAAACCTTGAAGGGAATGTGGATCTACGGATTCCTAATCGGTTTCTTCTCGATAATGATCAGGGTGTTTAACCCCGCTTATCCCGAAGGAGTGATGCTGGCAATTCTGTTGATGAATGTGTTTGCACCAACCATAGATCATTATGTGATTGAGGCTAACATTAAACGTAGACGAAAAAG
Organism: Salegentibacter sp.; assembly: GCF_041642575.1. Lineage (NCBI taxonomy): Bacteria > Pseudomonadati > Bacteroidota > Flavobacteriia > Flavobacteriales > Flavobacteriaceae > Salegentibacter > Salegentibacter sp. Next base: position 5,217 of record NZ_JBEPWD010000102.1, read on the forward strand.
AATTAAAACTGCCACCGGGCAGGTTAAAACAGCAGTTTAGTTATGGAAGAGAAATCAGTAAATAAAACTAACAGTAACGGATATACCTTTATGTTCGCTATTATTATGGTAATAGTAGTAGCAACTGTGTTATCCTTTACCTCTACTTCCCTGCAGCCTACGCAAAGGGAAAATGTTAGACAGGAAAAGATGCAGAATATTCTTGCAACTATTGGTATCGAAACCGATAGGGCAGGAGCAGAAGAGCTTTACGATCAATACATTACCGAAGAGATTAGTCTTCGTGAAGATGGATCTGTAGATGAGGAAGTAGATGCTTTCCAGGTAGATTTGGCGAAAGAGCTAAAGAAACCGGGATCAGATCAGGTTTTTCCTCTATATATCGCTGATGTGGATGGAGAAAAATTCTATATTATTCCTCTTAGAGGAAACGGATTATGGAATGCGATATTCGGATATATTTCTTTACGGGATGATGTGAACACTATTGCAGGTGCCACTTTTGACCACCTTGCTGAAACTCCCGGGCTGGGAGCCGAGATTACCAAGCAATATTTTAAGGACAGATTCGTGGATGAGAAAATTTTTGACCAAAGCGGAAATCTGGTTGGAGTTTCCGTAGTCAAAGGTAGTATAGATGTTTCTGATAAGGATGATAACAGGGTCGATTCGATTTCCGGAGCGACTATTACGGCCGATGGGGTTTCAGATATGATTTATGAAAGACTTAGTCGTTATCTACCTTATTTTGAAAAGGAGAAGGATATTAAAGTAGCAATTCAATAATTATGGCTAACGAGAAAAAATATACTTCCGAAGAAAAGGAAGCAAAGAAAAAAGAAATGATTCTCTTCATGTCTAATTCAGAAGAGAGAGAGCATTTTCTATCGAAGGCGAACAGGAAGTTATTGTCTGATCCATTAGATGATAATAACCCAATTACCGTGCAGGTACTGGGTATTTGTTCGGCACTTGCGATCACCGTACAGTTGGAACCAGCTGTGGTTATGGCAATTGCGGTTGTTGCGGTTATGGCATTTAGTAACATGATTATATCTATGTTACGTAATATGATTCCAAGCCG
>NZ_JBEPWD010000103.1:0-6221 GCF_041642575.1 Salegentibacter sp.
ATTATGAGTGTTTGGAGAGTTATACTTTCTATTTTGTTTCCGCCCCTTGCCGTGTATGATCGCGGCTGTGGCTCTATCCTTATCGTATTGTTATTAACTTTACTGGGTTGGATTCCCGGAGTGATCGCAGCGCTTATAATTCTGAATAATCCGAATAAATAGAGGATGAATAAGAAAATTGAACTGCAACAACTCGGATTAAAAGATTACAAAGAAACCTGGGACTACCAGGAAGATCTCTTCAAACAAATTCTGGATTTAAAGATCAGGAACCGTAGAGAGGAATTGAACCTTGAAACGCCTAATTATCTTTTGTTGGTTGAGCATCCCCACGTCTATACTTTAGGTAAAAGCGGCGATATAAAGCACCTCCTGATTTCGGAAGAAGAACTGGAAAAAAGAAACGCAAAGTATTACAAGATAAATCGTGGAGGCGACATTACCTATCACGGCCCGGGGCAAATTGTTGGCTACCCCATTATTGATCTCGAGAATTTCTTTACCGATATCCATAAATACCTGCGCCTACTCGAAGAAATGGTTATCCTTACTCTTGATGAATATGGCCTAAAGGCTAAAAGAAGTCCGGGTGAAACCGGGGTTTGGCTGGACGTGGGAACTCCCTTTGCCCGAAAAATTTGCGCGATGGGTGTTAGAGCGAGTCGCTGGGTTACCATGCATGGTTTTGCACTCAACGTGAATGCAAATCTGGGGTATTTTGATAATATTGTTCCCTGCGGAATTAAAGGAAAAGCCGTAACCTCCCTGAATGTGGAGCTCGGAAAAAAAGAAGTTCCAATGGTTGAAGTTCAGGAGAAATTGCTGAAGCATTTTTTCCATCTTTTTGAAGCAGAAATGCTGAAGAAATAACTTTTCTCTAAAACCTATAGATCAAAATCTCCCCATTATCCCCTTTCACCACGAATTCCGGGGAATTATCAATATCGATATTAGCGATGTCTATTGCTGAGGTGCCGTAAACCGGGAAGCCCGGTAATAATTCAGCATTACTGTCAAGTACATAGACCTTCTGGGTTTGTAGATCGGTAATGGTGATGTAGTATTTATTATTTACCAGAAATATCTTTGGCTCGGTATAAACTCCGAAGTCCATTGCAATTTCCTTATCTCTTATTTTCAGCATATTTTCTGAAAAACTGACCAGTAAATTAGAAGTAGCATCAAGCTTGTAATTGTCGGCAAAGTTTAAATTTTGTCTCGAAACTTTCCCTTTTTCATCTACTGAAACAATTTCCCCGAGGCTGCTTCCTGAAATGAATTGTCCTTCAAATTCATACCAGGGATTTTCTGAAAAATTGAAGTTCTCATTTGGCTTGACCCTATGCTTTCCCTGGCGGGATAAAATGTTGAGTTTACCGGATTCTTCTGCGATTAAGATATAATCCCTATTGCGCATTCTTATATGCTTTGGAGGGAATAAGACCTCTGAGCTGGTTTGGTCAAAACCAAAACCTTTTACGCTTCTGCCTTTTGAATCATACATAAAAAGCTCCCTTCCCTGGGTGACCAGAAAACGGTAGTTGCGATTATTATCATAATCGAATAAAGCCAGGGGTTGTGTGATCTCATCTTTAAATTTTAGCGGAAATGGTTTTACGGGTTTTCCATTTCGGGCAATTACTTCCAGTCGGTTTGGGGTTGCGAAGGCCAATTGAAACTTGCCGTTTTTAAGAATATCAACTTCTTTAATTTCGCCTAAAATAGGTCCATCCAGTTGTTTTTTCCAGAATATTGTCCCTTTGTTGGAAATTAAATACAGCACATTATTGATGTCCTGCACGGCGATATCTTTCTGGTTATTGGTATGATTGCTGAAAAAAACGGGTTTCCCCAGAATTTCAGCATCCAGTTTAACCGAAAGAAGTTGCTCCGTATTTCTCCGGGCTGCTGGGGCTTCAGATTTATGAAAAATTCCATGGATATGAGAGAAATCCCTGTCGGCAACCACTTGAAGCGCAGTGAGCCTATTATTTCCAAAATCCAGCTCTGCTATTTCGTTTCCGAATCCTTCAGTAGCTTTCTCCTTTATAATTTCTTTAAAACCTTCATTATTGGCCACCAGCAAAATGTTTGAAGCTGCTGCCATATATTCAAAAGCATTCATAAAATACTCCTGTTGTGCGAGGGTATTTTTGTTCGCAAAAGCTGTGATCACATCCTGTAAATGTTCCTTTTTATTGCTGAAAAGAACAAAATTCTCCAAAACAGTAAAAAACCGAAAGTCTTTAGCATTCATTAAAGGCTTTAGATTTTCTTTGAAGAGTTCAGGATCATCAAATTCAGAGATGGTAACATTTCTAAAATCCTCCCAGGCAATACGAAATCTCTTCAGATTTTGTTCCGCAAGGACCACATCCAGATTATTCAATACTACTACTTCCTCTTCCGAAAAATGGATCACACCAATTTCTGAAGTATTCTCCAGAAGCTTTTTTTCGATCGAAGAAAAATCCTTCTGAAAATACCTGTTCAAATTCTGTTCAAATTGTTCAAAATCTTGGTAGCCAAAAGAAGAATATCCTGGTGCTGATGCCGGTACAACCTGGGATATCTGATTTGGACTTGCACCTGTATTTTGAAAGATTTGCTGAACCCCGGGCTTTTTTGGCCACAGGCTTAATCCGTTAAAACGGATAGAACCTTCAGTTTCTGCCAGGTCAATGCTACTCCAGCTACCAAAATTTGTAAATGTAGAATCGGCTTCGGGAAACCAATTTGTAAATTTTTCCCCGGACAGTTTGTGGTTTATTAAAACAGAGTTTTTTTTAGGGTCAGTGGCTTTATAAGCCTTTTGAAATTCGGCATCGCTGAAATTTTCTTTCTTTTCAAGCAGGGCCTTTAGATTTTTCCGGGAATTACTGGCCAGGAAGATACCTTTCTCTCTGGTTATGAAGAAAACATTTTCTTCAATGCTAACCTTATCAAACTCGAAGTCATCAAATTTTATTCGTTCAACTGATTTGTTTTTTACCGAATCTAATTTCAGTTTCGGTTGATTTTCACTTATCAGGATGAAAGTATACTTATCTTCTGCAAGGTCAGAAAAAGCGATTAGAGAATTCCCCAGACTATCTATGTGCTGCAAAAATGAGAAATTTTCCTGGAGGTCAGTCTTCAGCTTAAAATCGTTTTCATTTAAAAATTCTAAGGAGGAGAGTTTTTCTTTTAGCCTCGCCAGATCCGGAGACTGAATAACCATTTCGCTTTCTTGCGGCAACCAGGAAATCAAGTCTTGTTTGGGGGTTTTTGGCTGGCAGGCCAAAAGCAGAAAAACGAATATGCCCGTGAGCATCTTTTTCATGATAGCAGGAAATTTATGCTAAAATTAGTAACTTCCGTTGAATATGGAAGCAAAGCATTTATTTTCCTGAGCTAATTTTCACTATTTTGAATGAATAAAACTGTAAAAACGGCGATACTATTTGCCGGACCTCTTGTTTTTATCCTACTCCAGCTAATTGGAAAACCGGCTTCAATGCCTGATGCTGCTTTTGATGTACTCTGTGTGACCATCTGGATGGCCATGTGGTGGGTAACTGAAGTAATACCTATTTCAGTTACCGCTCTCTTGCCTATTATATTGTTTCCCCTTACAGGAGCACTCTCAATTGAAGCCACTACAGCGGCTTTTGGCCATAAATATGTTTTCTTATACCTGGGAGGTTTTATCCTTGCAATAGCTATTGAGAGATGGAATCTTCACCGGAGAATTGCTCTAAACATCATAAATCTTATAGGAAGTAAATTAAAATATATTATCCTGGGTTTTATGCTGGCCACAGCTTTCCTCTCAATGTGGATTTCCAACACGGCAACCGCGGTAATGATGCTGCCAATTGGAGCTGCTATTATTTCCCAAATAAAAGATATTCCGGGAGCTTCGAAAGAAGAAAATCAGCAATTTGGTAAAGCTTTAATGCTTTCTATTGCCTATAGTGCATCTATTGGTGGAATCGCAACCCTCATAGGTACTCCGCCAAATCTGGTTTTTGCGGGAATCGTGGAAGAACTCTATGGCATAGAAATAAGTTTCCTCCAATGGAGCTTGCTAGGCTTCCCGGTATCAGTGATCCTGCTATTTATGTGTTGGAAATATTTAACCAATTATGCCTTTAAATTTAAACACAGGGAAATTCCAGGCGGAATAGAAGAAATCCCCAAGCAGATTAACTTGTTGGGTAAAATGAATACTGCTGAAAAAAGGGTATTGATTATTTTTGCCTGTACCGCCTTCCTATGGATTAGCAGATCTTTTTTGCTTGAGCCTTTTTTTCCCTTTATTGATGACACTATAATTGCGATTACTGCAGGTGTGATTTTGTTTGCTATCCCTGCCGGAGACCGAGGAAAACCATTGTTAAATTGGGAAGAAGCCGTGGAACTTCCATGGGGAATAATACTGCTTTTTGGCGGGGGAATGGCTTTGGCCAGGGCCTTTGGAGACTCCGGGCTGGCCGTTTGGATAGGTGAACAACTTAGTGGCCTGGAGCATCTGCCATTGTTTTTATTGATTCTGATTTTGGTAGCAACTGTGAATTTTTTAACTGAAGTAACCTCTAATTTAGCGACTACTGCCATGTTATTACCTGTCCTCGCAACTATGGCCGTGGCTCTAGATCTTCATCCCTTCATTTTAATGGTTAGTGCCACCCTTGCAGCATCCTGTGCTTTTATGATGCCCGTGGCCACCCCGCCTAATGCCGTAATTTTTGGCTCAGGATACCTGAGAATTCCTGATATGATTAAATCTGGAATTTGGCTAAATGTTCTTTCTATTCTATTAGTGAGCCTGGTGGTTTATTATTTCCTTCCTGAAATATGGAATTTCGATCCGGAAACGGTACCGGAAATTTTTAAGAAGATTAATATTTAAGACTGTTTCTTTCGGGTTTTAAGAAAATATTTTGGATTTACACCGTATTTCTCCTTAAAGATCTTAGAGAAATAACTTCTGTTGTTAAGACCTATGGCCACAACGATTTCTGAAATATTTTTTTCAGAATTCATCAGCATCTCTTTTGCAGCCTCCAGCTTTTTGTGCTGCATATATTTGTTTACCGTAAGATTGTACACGTATTTAAAGCCCTCCTGCAGTTTATTGACATTGGTTCCTGCTTCTTTGGCCAGGGATTCTACGGTATGATTGCTTCCCAGATCTCCCTGGATACGTCTCACCACATAATTCACCTTTTCAATATCAGATTTCCGAAGTATCTGCGGTAGTTTGTCTTCGGCTTCGTCATCCTGATACTGGGCGATTTGTATTGCCAGCATTTCAAAAGTTTTACCCTCCAGGAATATAGATCTTAGAAAACCGGTATAATTTCGGTTATCTATTTCCTCCATAAGGTCAGCCGCTTTTATACTGTAATTCCCCTGGTAAAAGAATTGCTTCTTAGAAACATCATCCTTAAAAAGGTCTTTAAGAGTTGGATCAAGATCCCGGAAGTTATGATTGGACCGCGCCACAAAAGAGGATCTTATGATTTCCAGACTGGAAACATGGGTTTGTTCATTCGCGGCAAAATATAACACATGCCCATTGTACCCGCTGCTGGATACAATGATATTCTGGTAAGTTTCTACCGTATTTATATGTTCCTGAGATTGAAATGAATGTCCTACACTTCCTTCGGAACAGAAAATGAATTTTAGAGGATGAATTGTATTAAGTGAGAAATGAATCTCTACATCTTCATAGAATTTACAATTATAGGTGATCACACCAATACCTGGATCAAAGCTTGCGCCTCTTATATAACCCTCTCCCAGGTTCTCTGGTATCTGAATAACAAGTTCTCCATTCCCGTTTTGAACTTCTAATCCAAGACTCCGGGCTAGGTCTTCAATGATTTCCTGAACCGGGAGCGTTTTGACATCTATCCTCATAAAAATTTTATGAAATATTTATACCCCCTAAAAATACACAGGACGGGTGTTAATTTTTTTGTAATTAAGAAATCTTAACGTGTTGAGATTTCGTGCAAAATTAGAATTTAACATTTGTTTTAGGCTATCAAATAGTTTATAGAGCAATAGTAATTGCAAAAACGTTAGAATTAACGAGAGGTTACATCCTCAAAAACTGTCTGGTTCTTCTTATTTTTTTTATAAACGGCATGATTAATTTTTTTAACGGTAAAAGAAACTTATTAATTATCAGAAATTTACCTCCTTAAATTTTAGAGCCCTAATACCAT
>NZ_JBEPWD010000104.1:0-4180 GCF_041642575.1 Salegentibacter sp.
TTTGCTCTCAGGATGGGACTTCTCGCTGCGCTTCGAAGTGACAAGATTCCTCTGTTAGGAGTTCAAGATTTAAAGTTTAAGGTTAATGCTCCCGTTCAATAATAATAGATAATAAAATATTTCCCGGTATATCCCTGGTAAAAAGTCTTTAAACAAATAGGCAGTTTAAATTAGGGGAAGCTTACACAAACCGGAAAATATTGCCACGAAAATAAGCTCTGTTAAAGCAATACCGAATGTTCAGGAGGCGGTAGCTCTGGAGTAGTGGCTAAATAAAGCTTTTGGATCATATTTTTTCTTTATTGCCTGTAGTTTTTCGAAATTTTTACCTCCGGCCATTTTTTGGCTCTTCTCTTCGATATCCTCAAAATTCACGTAAGAGGACCCACCGGAAAGAGGAAGAAAATTCTCAATTGCTTTTCTTGTCCATTCAATATTTAATGAATCAGACTGTTTTTTCTCCCAATTGGATTCTATCCCAAGTAAATGTTGAGCTCCGCGATGGGCATACGCGGTTTCCAGGGGTTTGACTTTATCAATTGCACCACCTAACAGCCAAATATCAACAGTACTTAAGGGAGAAGGACGGCTCTTTCCCAGCTCTATAAATTTCTCGATCACTTCATCGGTTACCTCATCAAAAAACAGGGATTTCCAATAATAATTAAGATCAAATTTTGGATAATCCTCATCAAAAAATTGTTGTAATTCGGTATAGGGCATCAATCCACTAAAATCTGCTATGGGTTCTCCAAATTTTCTATAAGGAGCAAAAACTTTTTCTCCTTCTTCAGCAGCACCGGCATACATTCCGGCAATGAGTATAAAATCTTCTCCAAAATGCTTTTCAGGAAAAGGTTCGTTTTCGGGAATACTGCCATATATAAGTGTAATGGAAGCTTCAGGAGGTAAAGCAGCGGCATTTGACCGGTAATATCTCAGGATTTCACCAGTTAATCTGGCCGGATAAAAAACGATGCAACTCATCACCTCTGGCCCTACCTGGTAAAGCCTGAAATTAAAAGTACTTACAATACCAAAACCGGGCCCACCCCCTTTAATTGCCCAAAAGAGATCGGCGTTCTGGTCATTATCAGCAGTTATACGATCTCCATTGGCCGTAATAATTTCTGCCGAAACCAGGTTATCACACGCCAGGCCATATTTTCTACGAAGCCAGCCTAAACCACCTCCCAGTGTTAGACCGGCCACACCGGTGTCTGAAACCAGACCGCCGGGGGTTGCCAGACCTTTGGCCTGTGTAACCTGGTCTACCTCTCCCCACGTAGCTCCTCCCTGTACCGACACCTGTTTATTTTCTTCATCTAAAGTAACCGCATTCATATCTGAGAGATCAATCATTAATCCATGGTCACAAACGGCTCCACCGGCAACATGATGCCCTCCGCCTTTTACCGTTACTACCACCTCATTTTCCGTGGCAAATTTCAGGGTTTCCTGAATATCATGTTCATTTTTGCATTTAACAATAATTGCTGGACTACGGTCAATCATTCCATTCCAAACCATTCGGCTATTATCATAGTCATCATCATCTTTTATTATTAACCTGCCATCAATTTTCCTTTTTAGGGCCATAAGACGATCAGGATTAATTACTTCCAATTCATCATTCCACTTCAATATCTTTCCTGTTTCCATCACGATTCATTTTGAAATTGAACCTTAAACTAACCAAAATTTATAATTTTTAATAAATGGAAATAGTTAAAACATTTAAGGGTTTTCCTGTAATATTGGAAGAAATAAGAACAAGATTTCCGGGATGAGGTTTTTTATAGTTTGTTGTTCGGAGTTCAAGGTTTAATGTTCAAGGTTCAAAGTTGTCCGTCGGTGGAGTTATAGTTTCGGGGATGGTCGGGTTCTAATTGCTCTCAGGGTGGGACTTCTCGCTGCGCTTCGAAGTGACAAGGGTTTTTGGTTGTGGGTTCTCTGTTGTGGGTTCTCTGTTGTGGGTTCTCTGTTGTGGGTTTCTTGAGGTTTATGGATTGGGGTTTATTGTTTGTTGTTCTGAGTTCAAGGTTCAAAGTTGTCCGTCGGTGGAGTTATAGTTTCGGGGATGGTCGGGTTCTATTTGCTCTCAGGATGGGACTTCTCGCTGCGCTTCGAAGTGACAAGGGTTTTTGGTTGTGGGTTCTCGATTTTTCCGGAGTTTGTGGTTTGGGGTTTGTTGTTCGGGGTCCAATGTTAAGGCTTCAGGTTCAATGTATTAGTGGAATTAAAAAAGAGACAAATAAAGGGTTCCAAAGCCTTGCGGGGTAATGCAAAGATTAATTATAAATTTGTATCATAGTATATCCTAAAAAGTCTGTGATGAAAATACTCCATAATAAAAGTCTGCTCACCTTTATCCTTATTCTTTTTAGTTTGATGGCCACGGCCCAGATTCCGGGGATCACCCCTGCGGAAACTGAAGAAGAGGAAGAAATACAGGAGGATCCCTTAGGAAGACATACGCCCCGGGGCACGGTGATAGGTTTTATCGATGCGATGTCGGCAAGGAATTATTCACGAGCTTCGAGATACCTGGAATTTCCACAAATGATCAGGGATTCAGAGGGCCAGGAGGAATTGATACAGGTGCTCATGGCATTGCTGGATACCGAGGGAGATATTTTACCCTATTCTTTAATAAGCAAAGAACCGGAGGGCCGCACCGATGACAATCTGGAGCCTGAGCTCGATAAGATAGGCACGGTGAATGCTGACGGGGAGAGGATAGATATTCTCCTGGTAAAGACCATCGGGAATGAAAATAACCCCATTTGGTTGTTTTCGGAAGAAAGCCTGGCGGTGATAGATTCGGCCTCCACTACTCCCAATTCCCTGGTAGACCGACTGCTACCGGGATTTCTAAAAAATAATATCTGGGGCGGCGTGCCGGTAGGCCAATGGATCGTTGCCGTGATACTAATCGCTTTAAGCTATCTGCTGGCATGGGCGGTAATTGGGATCCTACTATGGATTTCACGGAAACTATGGAAAGGTGCACGGGAGGAGCCGGCTTCCGGGATATTAAGCGCCTTACACCTGCCTCTGGTTCTTTACCTGGCCGTGATGCTTTTCATAAGTCTGTCCCGAACTATAGGCCTATCGATCATCATAAGACAAAAATTCAGTGCGCTTACCGTCATCGTGGGAATTACTGCGATAGTGCTTCTGTTATGGCGACTTTCTGATTTTCTGGGGAAATATTCACAGAAAAAGATGTTGCTGCGGGGGAATCCGGCAGGGGTCTCTATTGTTCTGTTCCTCCAACGGGCCGCCAAGATCGCCATAGTGATCCTGGGAATTATCGCTATCCTGGGAGCTGTTGGCATCGATGTAACCACAGGACTCGCCGCCCTGGGAATTGGTGGTATTGCCCTGGCTCTGGGTGCCCAGAAAACCATAGAAAACTTTGTGGGGAGTGTAACTCTTATCACCGACCGGCCCATACGGGTAGGCGATTTCTGCAGGGTGGGAGAAATTACGGGACATGTAGAGAAGATCGGAATCAGGTCTACGCGTATCCGCACCTTAGACCGTACCCTGGTTACGATTCCCAACGGTGCTTTTTCTTCTGACACCATCGAAAATTACGCCCACCGGGATAAATTCAGATTTCACAGCGTGTTAAACTTCAGGTACGAGACCAGCCCGGACCAACTTCGGTATTTACTGGCTGAACTTCGCAAGGTGCTCTACTCCCACCCCAAAGTGCTACCCGAGCCGGCCAGGATCCGTTTTATAGGTTTTGCCTCCAGTTCACTGGACCTTGAGGTTTTTGCTTATCTCAATGCCATCGATTATGATCATTACCTGGAAATAAAGGAAGATCTCATGCTAAGGATGATGGAGGTCGTAGAGAAAAGCGGCAGCGGTTTCGCTTTCCCTTCTCAAACGCTATACTTCGCCAAAGATCATGGGCTGAATAAAGTAAAGGTGGAAGAAGCAGAGGAAAAGGTGAAGGACTGGCGCAGCAAAAATGAAATGCCGATTCCGAAGTTCAGTAAAGAGCAGATAGAGAAATTGAAGAATACTTCTAAGTATCCTTCTGAGGGGAGTGTGGAAAACGAGTAACGATGTGAGCCTGTGATCTTGTGATCTTGTGACGGAGTAATGCTTGGGTTCTGAGTTCTGAGTTCTCGGTTATCGGTTTTTCCTGGGTTTATTGTTT
>NZ_JBEPWD010000104.1:4280-6022 GCF_041642575.1 Salegentibacter sp.
ATATGATGTTGTGACAGTGTGAGTTCTGAGTTCTCGGTTTTTCCTGGGTTTATTGTTTGGTGTTTGTTGTTTCGGGTTCAAGGTTCAATGTTTCCCGTTCAATGTTTCAGGTTTCAGGTTTCATAAGTCCTGTTCAATGGTTTGCGGTAGCCGGGATGAGATGCCGGATCAAGTCCGGCATGACGAACATTCGTGGTTCGGAATTCGTTAATTCGTGCGTTCGGGAATGGTGAATTTGTGACTATATGATGTTGTGATTTGTGAGTTCTGGGTTCTCGGTTTTTTCCTGGGTTTATGGTTTGGTGTTTGTAGTTTCGGGTTCAAGGTTCAATGTTTCCCGTTCAATGTTTCAGGATTGAGATTACAGATTTCAGGTTTCATAGATCCTCTTCAATGGTTTGCGGTAGCCGGGATGAGATGCCGGATCGAGTCCGGCATGACGAACATTCGTGATTCGGGATTCGTTAATTCGTGCGTTCGGGAATGGTGAATTTGTGAATTGTAAATTTGTGACGATATGATGTTGTGACGGTGTGAGTTCTGAGTTCTCGGTTTTTCCTGGGTTTATTGTTTGGTGTTTGTTGTTTTGGGTTCAACGTTCAATGTTTCGGTTCGGTAATCTTCTTAATTCCGGATTCAATTTTTCCTTTTTCTGATTCCGCAAGGCCTTCTGAATTATTTATCTTTACTCAAAATTCAAGAGAATATGATTTTCATCGAGAACGAAGGAGTTACCAACCCAAGGTTGAATCTGGCTTTGGAAGAATATGCTTTAAGAAATTTTAGTGCTGATACCGATTATTTGCTTTTTTATATCAATGAGCCTTCGATTATCATTGGCAGAAATCAGAATACGCTGGAGGAGATAAACCAGGCTTATGTTGAGGAAAAGGATATTAAAGTTGTAAGACGGGTTTCAGGCGGGGGTGCCGTGTATCACGATTTCGGGAATCTCAATTTCAGCTTTATAACTAATCACGATGTTAAAAGTCTGAATAACTTCAAAAAGTTCACTGCGCCGGTGATCAAGGTTTTAAAAAGTATGGGTCTCGATGCAGAACTCAAAGGACGCAATGATATACAGGTAGAGGAAAAGAAGATCTCAGGAACTGCCCAGTTCTCCACCGGTAAACGAATGATAAGTCATGGCACTCTCCTACTCGATACCGATCTGGGGGAAGTCAGCAATGCCCTAAACGTTAAAATGAGTAAGATCCAGTCTAAGGGTCATAAATCGGTTCGCAGCCGGGTGGCGAATATTTCTGAATTTCTGGAGAGTCCGATGAAGATCGATGATTTCCGGAGTCGGCTTTTAAAAGGTCTTTATGAGGAGAGCGAAGATTTCGAACGCTATTACCTCAGCCCTGAAGAATGGAAAGCCGTCCACGAATTAAAAGAAGAGAAATACGATTCCTGGGACTGGAATTACGGTCGGTCTCCCAAGTTCAACATTAAGCGCAGTAAACGTTTCTCTATAGGAGAAGTGGATCTGCGGATATTTGTGGAAAAAGGCCATATCAGGGACTTTAAGATCTTCGGGGATTTCTTCGGAAAAGAACCGGTAGAAAATCTGGAATCCCTGTTGGTTGGTGCCCGCTATGAAAAGGAGGATATTACGGACCTGCTAAAGGATATTGAACTAAAAGAATATTTCGGGGAGATCCCGCACCTTGAGTTTATTGAGTTGGTGTATGGGGAGGATGATTAGACGCTAGTCTTTAGACGTTAGTCTTTAGACGTTT
>NZ_JBEPWD010000105.1:0-6022 GCF_041642575.1 Salegentibacter sp.
TGTAGGGTTTTATGAATTCTTCCAGGTCAGCATCTGCCTGCTGGCTGGAGTCTATGGCAATTCTTTTTCCCTGTATCTCCTCGGTTCCCAGTTTTTCAGTTTTGCATGAATTTAGAAGCAGGAGGCTGAAAAAGACAATACCGATATTTTTAATTGCGGTCATTTGCGGTGAATATTTCGGGTAAATATAAACAGATAATTAGAGCCTGAGAAAATATTCTTAAATCGGAAAAACCTATTAATAATCTGCTGAACTTAACATTCATATGAGAAGACCTGTTCTGTATCTTTTTTCACAAATAAAATAAAGCTGTTAAAAATGGGCTTTTCCTTAGCCCGAATGACTTTAAATGTATTTTGCTGTGTTTTTAATTATTTACATTTGTGCGCCTAAAATCAGTTATGTTGCTAAAATCCGGTAAAATTTATTTGGCCAAAAAAAGGTATAGCTCAAAGATATCATCTAATGGAACTAAAGGCTTTGATTTAAAAAGTTTGATTTTGCTCTATGATACTCCTAATGCCCAGGCTTTGGAATATTTTGAGGTACTAAAAACTGAATTCGGTATTTCTGAAGATAATTTTAAAGCTGTTTGCTGCGGAATCAGTAATGACATCCCGGAGGAGAGCATAGCTTTTAGTTTTGAAGATATTGCCTATAATGGCAAATTGAAAAATGAAGCTTTAAAAGAGGTAATTGCTTCTGGCCCCGATCTTGTAATAAATTATACGGAAAAAGGAAATCCGGAAGCAGAATTTTTGCTGAAGCTAATCGCTGCATCAGTAAAGACCGGTAGGTTTGATGATAAAGAAATAAACCTTAGCATAAACGACGGAAACAAACCTGAGGTTTTTACTGAAGAACTGATCAGGTATTTAAAAATTTTAAAAGGAAATAAATAAAGATGAAAGAATTTGTTGGAATCGGAGTTGCACTTATCACTCCCTTCAGGGAAGATTCTTCGGTTGATGTGGAAGCCCTGGAAAACCTGGTGGAAAACCAGATTGAAAACAATATAGATTACCTGGTCGTTCTGGGAACAACCGCAGAAAGTGCTTGCCTTAACAAAGAGGAAAAGGAACTGGTGAAATCTACAATAGTAAAGAAAAATAATAGCCGACTTCCTCTGGTCCTTGGTGCCGGTGGAAATAATACCACTGCATTAGCAGAGGAACTAAACACTGAAAACCTTGAAGGTTTTTCCGCGATATTATCGGTTTCTCCTTATTACAATAAGCCTACCCAGGAGGGAATTTACCAGCATTTCAAGGTGATAGCAGAAGCTTCCTCATTGCCTGTTATTCTATATAATGTGCCGGGCCGAACGGCATCGAATATTTTACCGCAAACAGTAAACCGGATAGCTCGTGATTTCTCAAATGTCATCGGGATAAAAGAAGCCGCAGGTGATATTGTACAGGCGATGAAGCTTATTTCGCTGGTTCCGGAAGATTTCCTTGTGATTTCGGGAGATGATATGATTACCTTGCCAATGACACTGGCAGGTGGTAAAGGAGTGATCTCTGTTATTGGGCAGGGTTTTCCGAAGGAATTTTCAGAGATGGTTTCTTTGGGGCTTTCAGGAAAAACTAAAGAAGCATATAAAATACATTATAAAATAGCCCCTTCCATAGATATGATCTTTGCAGAAGGTAATCCTGCCGGAATCAAAGCCCTGCTTTATAAAAAGGGAATTTGTCAGAATGTATTGCGTCTTCCGCTGGTCAAAGCTTCAGATGATCTCACTAAACAGATACATGGGTTTGTAGAAAACTTTTAAATAATGATCCCGCCTCACAGCGGGATTATTAATTTTTTTGCCTGTTTCAGCTTTATTTTGCCTGAAATATTTGCCGTCATTACAATAAAACTCCTGTTTACAGGTTATTGCAGGGAGTCTGAAAGTTTTTTTATACTCAGGAAAAAATGTACTTTTGCCAGATGTTTTTACAAAGAATGAAAAAAGCCTTTTTATTATTAAGTCTATTAATGCTGAGTGTTTCTTGCAGCGAGTACCAGAAACTCCTGAAAAGCGAAGACACCGGTAAGAAATATACTACCGCCGAACAGCTTTATGATGAAGCTAAGGAAGAAGACAGTAAACCCAAATACAGGAAAGCTCTTCGTCTCTTCGAACAGATTGTTCCTGAATACAGAGGAAAACCCCAGGGCGAGAAATTAAGTTTCCTTTTTGCGGATACTTATTACCAATTGGGGGATTATTATCTTTCTTCTTATCAGTTTGAGCGTTTTCAGCAGTCCTATCCAAATTCTGAAAAACTGGAAGAAGCTGCTTTCAAGAAGGCTGAAAGTTTTTACCATTTGTCACCCCGCTACGATCTTGACCAAACAGATACACATAAGGCTGTTACCGAACTGCAGGCATACCTGAATGCTTTCCCTGAAGGTGAATATGCCGATCGCGCTAACGAGCTTGCCACCGAATTAAGGGTAAAACTGGAGAAAAAAGCCTTTGAGATCGCAAAACAATACCATACTACCGGTCTGGCCCGTGAAGGTAATTACCGGGCGGCGATCACTTCATTTGATAATTTCATAAAAGAATATCCCGGCTCTCCTTTTAGGGAAGAAGCTTTTTATTACCGGTACGATGCAGCTTACCAATTGGCTATTAATAGTTTTGCCAGCCTTATGCCGGAACGTCTGGAAGAAGC
Source organism: Salegentibacter sp. (assembly GCF_041642575.1). Classification (NCBI taxonomy): domain Bacteria; kingdom Pseudomonadati; phylum Bacteroidota; class Flavobacteriia; order Flavobacteriales; family Flavobacteriaceae; genus Salegentibacter; species Salegentibacter sp. Next base: position 2,677 of record NZ_JBEPWD010000105.1, read on the forward strand.
AAAGACTTATTATGAAGCTTATGTGAAGCGCTATCCTGAAGGTGAATACCTGCCAGCGATGAAAGCTTCCATAGAAGATATTGAAACTAGGTTACAAAATATTTAACAAGCAAGAATGATGGACATTAAGAAATCTGAAGCCCCGGTGAACACTACCACAATCGACAAGAATTTGGTAGATGCTCCCACCAATAACATTTACGAAGCTATTTCTGTAGTAGCAAAACGAGCAAACCAGATCAATGCCGAGATCAAAAAGGAATTGCTTGAGAAGCTGGACGAATTTGCTACTTACAACGACAGCCTTGATGAGATCTTTGAGAACAAAGAGCAGATCGAGGTTTCTAAGTATTACGAAAAACTGCCTAAGCCACATTCTTTAGCAATCCAGGAGTGGTTGGATGATAAGATCTACTACCGCAACACCAAAGATTCTGAAGAAGCATAATCTGGTATTATGTCGGTACTAAAAGGTAAAAAAGTGCTTTTAGGCGTTACCGGAGGTATTGCCGCCTATAAAACTGCCTTTTTAGTAAGACTACTCATAAAAGCCGGTGCACATGTAAAAGTGGTAATGACACCGGCTGCCAAAGAATTTGTTACTCCGCTAACACTTTCCACGCTTTCAAAAAATGAAGTGTTTTCATCTTTTACCAATGAAGAAAATGAAAATGCTGTATGGAATAATCACGTAGAACTCGGCCTTTGGGCCGATTTTATGGTTATAGCCCCCGCCTCTGCCAATACTTTGGCTAAAATGGCCTCCGGCACTGTTGATAATTTATTGCTTGCAGTTTACCTCTCCGCAAAATGCCCGGTGTTTTTTGCCCCGAGCATGGATCTGGATATGTACAAACATCCTTCTACCACTAATAGTTTTAATCAGCTTAAAAGATACGGCAATATCATGATTCCCGCAGGTTCCGGTGAACTAGCCAGCGGACTCCACGGAGAAGGTCGCATGGCCGAACCAGAAGATATCCTTGAGTTCCTGGAACAGCACTTTGCAGCACAACTTCCTTTAAGAAATAAGACTATACTTATTACTGCCGGCCCGACTTATGAGGCTATAGATCCGGTCCGTTTTATCGGAAATCATTCCAGCGGAAAAATGGGCTTTGCCCTTGCGGAAAAAGCAGCCGGATTGGGCGCAAATGTTATTCTTGTATCGGGTCCCACTTATCTTGAAATCAACGAACCTAATCTGAAGCTCATCAGGGTGGTGAGTAATGATGAAATGTATGCTGAGGTAAATAAATATTTTCCTGAAGCCGATGTGGTGATCGCCGCTGCTGCGGTTTCCGATTACAAACCAAAACAAGTCGCCATTCAAAAGATCAAGAAAAGCGACAGTAATCTTGCTTTAGAGCTGGAAAAAACCCGTGATATTCTTGCCACCCTTGGAGAGAATAAAACCAAACAGCTGCTTGTTGGATTCGCCCTGGAGACCAATGATGAATTAGAAAACGCCCGCGGAAAACTACAGCGGAAGAACCTCGACTTCATTGTGCTGAATTCACTTCAGGATAAGGGTGCAGGCTTTCAAAAAGACACCAATAAGATCACTATTGTCTATCCCGATTCGGTTAAGAACTTCGACCTTAAACCAAAATCGGAGGTAGCACAGGATATATTAAATGAAATCGTAACTTTGTTAGATGCGTAACTTTCTCCTGATCATTTTGATGTTCGCCGGTCTCAGCCAAATGAAGGCCCAGGAACTCAATTGCCAGGTGGTCTTGAATACCGAGCAAACAGGCCAAAGCAACCTTTCCGTATTTCGTACCCTGGAACGCGCCCTAACAGAATTTGTGAATCAAACCAACTGGACAGATAGAGAATTTCTGCCTCAGGAACGTATTAGTTGTAGCATGTTCATTACCCTGAACAGCTTTGAAGGCGAGTCTTTTTCAGGAACCATCCAGGTGCAGTCTTCCCGACCTGTTTACGGGACTACCATGGTGAGTCCGGTCTTTAATTTTAACGATGAACAGTTTAGCTTTAATTACCGCGAATATCAGCCTTTAAATTACAGTCAGAATTCCTACAGTTCCAACCTGGTTTCTGTGCTAAGTTTTTATGTTTACACTATTTTAGGATTGGACGCCGATACTTTTTCTCCTGAAGGAGGAACTCAACATTACCAGGAGGCCAATAGAATTGTCACCACCGCTCAGCAGGGTGGAAGGCAGGGCTGGAGTGGTGCCGATGGGAATAATTCCCGCTACCGCCTGAATACAGATCTTCTTTCAAATACTTTTGCAGAATACCGCACCACACTTTACGAATATCACCGCCTTGGTCTTGACGAAATGCACCGTGACCAGGAAAAAGGAAAAATTGTGATCGCTGATGCTCTGGAAAAACTGGAGACGATGAACCGCAGAAGAGCCAATTCGCTTTTACTGCGTACTTTTTTCGATTCCAAAGCCGATGAGATAAGTCAGATCTTTAGCGATGGTCCATCAATTAATCGCCCCGGGTTAACAGAAACCCTCACCAATATGGCCCCACGTTATTCCCGTAATTGGAGAAACCTGCAATAATATTTTTCCCGGTTGATTGGGAAGAATTTCTCCCGTATATTTAGCACAAATTTTAACGACCTTGCTTACTGCATTATCCATTAGAAATTACGCCCTGATCGAAGATATCAATATCAAACTTCAGGAAGGTTTTACCATTATCACCGGAGAGACTGGTGCCGGAAAATCCATTATGTTGGGCGCATTGGGTCTTCTCCTTGGCGATCGCGCCGATTATAGCGCAATTCGCGATGCCGCAAAAAAATGTGTTATCGAAGGGTCTTTTAATATTGGAAATTATGCTCTTGAAGATTTTTTTCTGAAAGAAGATCTTGATTTTGAAACCCAAACCATCATTCGTCGTGAAATTTTGCCTTCGGGGAAATCGCGGGCCTTTGTAAATGATACTCCCGTGAAGCTCTCATCTCTGAATAAACTTGGCACATTTCTGATCGATGTTCACAGTCAGCATGAAACCCTTAGTCTTGGAAATAATCAATACCAGTTTCAGGTGATCGATACCATTGCCGGAAACGAAGCGCTTTTGCTGGATTACCGGAATCGCTTCAGAAAATTCAAAGAATTAAAGCTAAGACTGGAAGAATTAAAGGAGGAGCAGGCACAGGCAGCCAGGGAATACGATTATAATTTATTTCTTCTGAATGAACTCGAAGAAGCTAAACTCAAACCCGGAATGCTGGAAGAGCTGGAAGGTCGTTATGAGGAGTTAAATAATGTTGAAGAACTTACCGAAAAACTTGGTTCAGCGGTTGAGCTGATCGGCCGGGAAGACATCGGAAGTCTGGACAGCCTTAAAGAGG
>NZ_JBEPWD010000106.1:0-6010 GCF_041642575.1 Salegentibacter sp.
AAAAAAACCTCACATATCCTGTGAGGTTTTTTTTATGCTTTCCCCTTAATTTTACTGATATCTTTTGGAAGTTAGCTCAGCGATTTTCACGATCACTTCTGCTGCTTTCTGCATGCTTTCCACAGGGATATATTCATATTTTCCGTGAAAATTATGTCCGCCGGCAAAGATATTTGGGCAGGGAAGCCCCATATAGCTTAGCTGGGCACCATCGGTTCCGCCACGAATTGGTTTTTTGATTGGCTCTACATTCACGGCCTTCATGGCTTCTTCGGCAATTTCTACAATATGCATTACCGGCTCAATCTTTTCACGCATATTGGAATATTGTTCATTAATTTCTATGGAAATACAATCTCTTTGATATTGACGGCAAATCTCTTCCTTAAGGTCAAGCATCATAGCTTTTCGAGCGTCAAAATGTTCTTTATCGTGATCTCTGATAATATATTCCAATTCGGTTTCTTCCACATCTCCTTTTATACTGCTTAAATGAAAGAATCCCTGGCGGCCCTCGGTAAGCTCCGGAGTTTCTATTCTGGGCAGGGAATTGATGAAATCCTGGGCGATGTAAATGCTGTTAATCATCTTGTCTTTGGCATACCCTGGATGAACGCTCTTCCCCTGAACTTTCACTATGGCCTGTGCCGCGTTAAAATTTTCGTATTCCAATTCGCCAATCTGGCTACCGTCCATGGTGTAGGCCCATTCGGCACCAAATTTTTCCACATCAAATTTGTGTGCACCTTTACCAATCTCTTCATCGGGAGTGAAACAAACTCTGATCTTTCCGTGAGGAATATCAGGATTGTCCAGCAGGTATTGCATGGCGGTCATAATTTCTGTGATTCCCGCCTTGTCATCAGCTCCTAATAAAGTAGTGCCATCGGTAGTGATGATGGTTTGTCCTTTATACTGGGACAGATCCTCAAAATATTCGGGAGAAAGGATGATGTTTTTTTCCTTATTTAAGATAATGTCTTCGCCATCATAATCTTCAATGATCTGAGGATTTACATTGGTGCCGCAAAAATCGGGAGAGGTGTCAAAATGTGAAATGAAACCTATAACGGGAACGTTATGAGCGACATTCGCCGGGAGTGTAGCCATCACATAAGCGTTTTCATCTATGTTTACTTCGCTCATGCCCATTTCGCGAAGCTCTTCGGCTAATTTCCTGGCAAGGACCCATTGTTTTTCGGTACTGGGAGTGGTATTACTCTTAGGATCGCTTTGGGTGTCTATTTTTACGTAGCTCACAAAACGGTCTATGATATGCTGTTTATTGGTCATTGGTTAGTAGTTTAGCCAAAAATAGACATTCGTTAAATCGCTTCAAAACCTTTTAAGAATAGGCTAAGTTATTTTATGATTTCATTTATTTTTGCACAAACCAACTACCATGTATAAATCGCTTGTCAGGTCGCTTCTATTCCATTTCGATCCGGAATGGGTGCATCACTTCAGCTTTAAAAGTTTACAAAATTTCAGAAAGGTTCCCGGGCTTTCAGTCTTTCTTCGGAAGAAATTTCAGTTGAATGATCCCCGCCTTGAACGCGAAGTCTTCGGAATAAAATTTAAAAACCCTGTTGGCCTAGCCGCAGGTTTCGATAAAGATGCTAAGCTCTACAAAGAACTTGATGACCTTGGATTTGGATTTATTGAAATTGGAACGGTTACCCCAAAACCCCAGCCTGGAAATAAAAAGAAAAGACTTTTCAGACTAAAGGAAGATGAAGCAATCATTAACAGGATGGGTTTCAACAACGATGGGGTAGAAGCTGCGGTGAAAAGACTTCGGTCTAATAAGAATGTGATTATCGGCGGAAACATTGGGAAAAACAAGATCACGCCAAATGAAAAAGCGGGTGAGGACTACAAGATCTGTTTTGAGGCACTCTTTGATCATGTGGATTACTTCGTGGTAAATGTAAGTTCTCCAAACACGCCGAATTTAAGGGAATTACAGGATAAAGAACCGCTCACAAATTTGCTAAATAGCCTTCAACAATTAAATTCAGCGAAACCGATACAAAAGCCAATTTTGCTGAAGATCGCACCCGATCTTACCGATTTGCAATTGCTGGATATTATAGACATCGTAAAGGAAACAAAGATCGCCGGAGTGATTGCTACCAATACCACGATCTCCCGCGAAGGTTTAACTTCTGAAAACAAAAATGAAACCGGCGGCCTAAGTGGTAGGCCTTTGAAAAACCGTGCTACCGAGGTAATCCGATTTCTCTCTGAAAAAAGCGAAAATGCTTTTCCTATTATTGGAGTTGGGGGAATACATTCTCCGGAAGATGCTCTTGAAAAACTCGATGCCGGGGCGAGTTTAGTGCAGTTATATACCGGTTTTATTTACGAAGGGCCGGGTTTGATTAAAAGAATTAATAAAGCCATCTTAGCCAAAAACTCTAAGTAAATGAAGAAATTCTACCTGAGTATTTTGATGTTATTTTTTATAAGTCTGGAAGCCTATAGTTTATCAGAAACTTCTGAAGTTAGAAGAACGGTAATTACCAATGGAATAGGTTTAGGTACTGTAGTAGCTGCTGTAACTTCCTGGGAACGCAACCGATCGGTTTTACTAATGATCATCCACGGGATTTTTAGCTGGTTTTATGTGATGTATTTTCTGCTAACCAGAAAGAAATCTGAAAGAAAATAAATTTGTTAGAGCAACTAATCCCTTTTTTAACAGCCTCAGTTATCCTGACCCTTTCTCCGGGCCCGGACATTATTTACGTGATGGTGCAGGGGATGGCCAATGGAAAAAAACACGGGATTGTAACTGCTCTTGGCCTTGCCACGGGGATAATCATTCATACCAGTTTGGTGGCTTTTGGCGTTTCGGCGATCATCAAAAGTTCTGAAACCTTATTTTTTATGATTAAGTTATTCGGGGCCTTGTACCTGCTTTATTTGGCTTACCAGGTTTATAAGAGTGATTCACAAATAGCTTATTCTGCAGAAGGGATTAAACAAAAGTCACTGTTCAGCCTGTTTAAGCAGGGTTTTATAATGAACGTTTTAAACCCTAAGGTGACGATCTTTTTCCTGGCATTCTTCCCGGGTTTTCTCTGGGAACCCGACGGCAACACGGTTTTACAATTCTATATTCTTGGCGGTATTTTCATGCTCCAAACAGTATTAATATTTGGTTCGGTGGCTGTTCTGGCAGGAAAGATCTCGTCTTACCTCAAACAACATAAGAATTCGGGGTTGATCTTAAAGTGGTTACAGATATTTGTCTTTGTGGGAATTGCTCTTTTAATCCTGTTTTAAACTGAAATTACCACTCAAATTTTTATCAAAAAATTATCTGGAATCTACTTTTTCCTCTTTCTCTTAGGTGAACTTTATTGAATGGGATATATTTTTAAATAATCCCTAAAATACTATCTTTGGAGGATATGGGGAAAATCAAGCTCATCGAATGTCCACGGGATGCCATGCAGGGTATCAAAACCTTCATTCCTACAGATAAAAAAGTGCAGTACATCCAGGCTTTGTTGCGCTGTGGATTTGACACCATAGATTTCGGGAGTTTTGTTTCTCCTAAGGCAATCCCGCAAATGGCCGATACCGCTGAGGTTTTATCCAAACTGGATCTTTCGACTACACAAAGTAAATTGCTGGCTATCGTGGCCAATACGAGGGGAGCATCAGATGCTTCCAAATTTGAAGAAATAGATTATCTGGGTTATCCGTTTTCGATTTCAGAAAACTTCCAGATGCGGAATACCCACAAGACCATTGAAGAATCGGTGGAGATCCTGAAAGAGATCCTTGAAATTGCCAATAATACCAATAAAGAAGTGGTGGCTTATCTTTCCATGGGCTTTGGAAATCCTTATGGTGATCCGTGGAATGTGGAAATAGTAGGGAATTGGACTGAAAAACTTTCAGCAATGGGCGTAAAAACACTTTCACTCTCTGATACAATCGGCACTTCTTCTCCGGAAATTATTGAGTATTTATTCTCCAATCTTATTCCTGCATACCCGCAAATAGAATTTGGTGCTCACTTGCACACTACGCCTTCCAAATGGCACGAAAAAATTGATGCCGCCTACAAGGCTGGTTGTACCAGGTTTGATGGTGCGATCCAGGGCTTCGGCGGATGCCCAATGGCTAAGGATGAATTAACAGGCAATATGCCTTCAGAAAAAATGCTCTCCTATTTCAATTCCAAAAAGGCCGATACCAATATTAAAATGACCAGTTTTGAGTCGGCTTTTAATGAAGCATCCAAAATTTTCTCTCTGTATCATTAAGATTTACAGGGGTTTAAAAGCAAACCTTATTTTTATTTAAATTTATTCTAAATAAAATTTGTGGCAATTAAAGGTCATTTATATCTTTGCGGCCTAATATATAATCAGTCTAAATTAGAACAAATGAAAAAGCTTTTGATTACCCTATTTCTTGGCGGTTTTGCCTTCACTTCATGTACCTCAGATGATCCTGTAACTCCCGAAGAGAACCAGCTTGAAGTTCCGGCACAGTACTCTTTTGAGAGAGATGGTGCATCTACAGTTAGTTACACAGGCCAAACCCAACGCTTAAGTATGGTTAAGGAATTATTTTCTGAATTCCATGATTTTGATAATGCTACTCAAAGCAGCCTGTCTGATATGTTTTCTAATGAAAATAATCCATTTTCAGAAGCTGAGCTGAATGAAACTTCAAAAAGCATTAAGAGTAAAGTTGCTGCTTCAAAATTGTATTTTTCTACAAATACCGTAGCGAGTAACGAAATAAAAGCCGATTTTGAAGAATTTATCAATATCCAGGCAAACGAAGTATTCCCAAATGAAAATGAACTTGCAGCTCCCGGAAAAGCGGGTCAGATTGCAGCCGGTTCTTCAGAGCGATATATAGATGGAAAAGGTCTGGAAGCCGATCAGGCTTTTGCTAAGGGATTAATTGGTGCCCTGGTAGCAGACCAGATGCTTAACAATTATCTTTCTACTGAAGTTCTTGAGGAAGGAGATAACCTTTCTAATAATGATGAAGCAATTGTAGAGGAAGGAAAAAACTACACCACCATGGAGCATAAGTGGGATGAAGCTTACGGCTACCTGTATGGAGATTCATCTATCCCCTCTGATGACCCAAACAGCGTTTTAAACGAAAGCAATGATATCCTTTTGTTTAAATATATGGGAAGTGTTGATAATGATAGCGATTTTGAAGGTATTGCTGAGGAAACTTTTGAAGCCTTTAAAACCGGTAGGGCAGCGATTGTTGCCGGAGATTATGACCTTCGCGACGAGCAGATAGCCATCATCCGTGAGAATATTTCTACTGTGATCGCTGTGCGCGCCATTTATTACCTGCAGGCCGGTAAAAACCAATTGGCCGATGGTCAGAATGGAGTTGCTTTCCATTCTCTTTCTGAAGGCTATGGATTTATTTACAGTCTTATGTTTACTCATAACTCCAATACAGGTTCTCCCTACGTTTCAGCGGAAAATGTAGAGAACTACCTGGAGCAGCTAATGGCCGGAGACGGTTTCTGGGATGTATCTCCTGAAACCCTTGATGCTATTTCTGAAGATATAGCTTCTGCTTTCGATTTTAGCGTGCAGCAGGCAGCTGAATAATTTTTACAAACAAACAAAGCAGGGTTGAAGAATTTCATTCAGCCCTGCTCTAAACTTAGAATCATGTTGAAAATATTGCGATTTTCATTTTTAACCCTGCTCGCTACTACGCTCTCTTGTAGTAATGCAGATGACAAAGAGGACGATAACACCGATTCTTTTGACCGTGGGGAAATGCTTCAAAACTGGGCCGATAATATTATCATTCCCTCCTTTGAAAATTTCGAGCTTGCCACTCAAAATCTTGAAGCAAAAACCCTTGCCTTTACAGAAGATCCTACTGAAGCGAATCTAGCAGAATTGCGTAGTGCTTATGAAGAAGGCTATCTTGGCTTTCAAACTGTTTCCTTATATGAAATTGGTGAGGCTGAAGCAGTGAATTACCGGGTTAGCCT
>NZ_JBEPWD010000107.1:0-5991 GCF_041642575.1 Salegentibacter sp.
GGGTAAGTTTTTCATTGGTGAGCATACCCCGACTCTGGGAAAAGCCCAGCGCCCAGTTTGGCGGCATAATAGGCTGCCCGGTAAGTTTAGTATAACTGCCAATGATCTCTTTATGGTTTTTTCCATATAGGAAGTAGTAAATAAAGGGGCCGTCAGGGGCAGAAAATGAATAATAATCTTCAGAATATTCTCCAAAATCGAATTGGGATTTATACGTGTTATCGAAGAAAATTCCATAATTATTAGTGCTCAGAAAAAAGGGGATGCTTTTATAAAGCGGATCTTCCACATCAGAATAGCAAGGTTTGTCGCTATTCCACATAGTATAGGAATTCCCCCTGCGGTTAAGTGAACCGGTTTTTTCACCCAGACCGAAAAATTGTTCATCTTTCTGAAGGATCTTTTTTGCAGTAACCTCAGTACCTTCGGTGGTATAGCCTTCTTCAGCAAAATCGCCCATCACCAGGCGCTGGTATTTGTCGAAAATTTTCACGTTAAAAGGTGATTTCTCCACCACTACCCTCAGATCCCCGGTAAAAATTTCAAAAGCAGCTTTAGATTCATTCACGTTAACGGAAAACCCGGGGTCGAATTCCTCATCAACTACTGCGAAGGACTCATTATTTCTTTCAAATTTCCCATTAGGAGCATACCAAAATTTAATGTTTTTGGCATCCAGAAATTCCAGGGCTATTTTGGCCCCGGCATCACAGCCAAAAATAATCCTGTTTTCTTCTTGTTCAAGTATTTCATTGCAGTTTTTACTGAAGTTTTCCTGAGAAAAACCAAGGGTAAAAATCAACAGAAACACTGGAGTAATTATTAATTGGATCTTTTTCATGTTCTTTTTCATTCTGAAGATTATTCCTCTTCTCAAGCTGGAAAAGGAGGTATGAATAAGCCGGACACCTGTGTTTATTCAGATGCCCCGGCTAATTTCAGCTAATTTTATTAATTGTACTCCACCACAATCATACTCCAGTATTCCAGATAAGGCAGTCTTACTAAAACCTGTCCGTTACTCGGGTTAAACTCGAGTTCCCTGGAAGCTCCTCCTTCAAAATCGGGGGAAGCAAACCATACTTTTGAAATATCTCCGGATTCCTGCAAATTCACCAATAGATTATTCACAGGAGTAGGACTTGCCTGATTGCCTTCGTTATCCCTCCAGTTCATGGTGGTGGCCTGGGAAAAGTTTAGCAGATGGATAACCTGTTTGTTATTTACTCGTTTTCCGGCCACGGCAACATTCGAAGCCTGTGGAGGCCAGCTGCCAAAATTCACTTTGCCGTCACCTGTGGAAACATCGGGATAATTAAAGTCTCCCCCCTCACGAAGCAGGTTCTCATAGGCAGTCATAAAATCGTAATATTTTGTCAGCCTGTTTTGCAGGTCTCGACTCATCGATAGATTGCTGTTAGGAAAATATTCCTTGCCCAGCATATGCTCCCCAAGTTCAAGGTGTGCCCCGCCAAAAGCAAAGATAACGGCATCGGTAAGGAGTACTCCCGGGGTATTAAACTGGCCGGTGTTATCAGCCAGGTCATAGTTCATATAGGCCGCGAGCACCGTTTGCTTTTCGTTGTTGGAATATTCATAATTATCCGTAATCACCTCAGCCAAATCTCCGTAGCTGTTTGCACTCCAAACTTCAGTATAAAGGAAATCAACCTCTTCTTCAGCAATGTTTTCCTGTGCATACTGATCTACCGCATTCATCACCATACTTTTTTCGGCATCGTCCTGTTTCATCTCATCTATAAAATCTCCAAAGGCATTGGGAAGATCTACACGATTTCCGCTGTAATCATAAACATCACCCCTGTCCCCAAGCTGGTCGATATGAAAACCGTCAAATGCCAGGTTTTCGTACACAAGATCGTTTTGATCTTTCAGGTATTGCAACCAATCGGGATTAGACGGATCGGTTAAATATATGTCACTGATAAACGGCGGTTGGGGTAATTCGTGCCTGTCTTTCCAATCCTGATTCGGGTCGTTATACAGGAACCAATCCTCACCAATTCCGTAGTCTTCATAATCATCAAGAGTACCATAAGCCAGGTTGTAGTACATCGCTTTCATATTGTTCTGATGCGCCAGATCGATATAATCTTCGACCGTAGAAAAATAGATTTCCCTATCGATTATATCTTTCCAGACATCCTGGGGCGAACTATTTTCCATGGGCAATGGTGCGTGGGGCTTGTAGTGCCAGTCGTAAAACTGGAGACCATTGATGTGGTACCGGTTAAGGTTGGAAATAACTTCCTCTTTCTTATCATCGGAAATATCCCCGAATTTAGATAGAAAACCGTAGCGTGGAAACCGCGACCAGTCTGAAGATACATCAACAGCTACAGTACCCAGTATCACTTCCTCTCCATCTTCATCTTTGGAAAAAACCTCCAGCATATATCCTCTAAAATCATCGGAAGGCGGGGTCCAGCTCCAGGTTTGCGACGAAAGATTTTCCTCATCAACTACCTCATTCAGGTGCTTATAACGCACAACCGCATTGGAAGGAACCTCATCAATGGAAATTTCCACTTCTTCCCCGGGGGAATACCTTGCCTTATCAGTGCTGAGAAAAACTTCCGTTACCGGTTGTTCACCTCCGTTATCCGGATTTTCCGGCCCGGTAACATCATCATCTTTTTCGCAGGAAACCAGCGCTGCTAAAAACAGCGCCAGTATCCCCGAAAATCTTTTCATTTTATAGATCATTTTCAATTTTTTATTGTGCTTCAATACTGATGGTCTCAGCGTCCAGATCTACCGTAATGGTATAATCTCCCGCCTCACCATCCTGAAGCTTCCATTTATTGTCGGGACCGTCACAGCCCTGGGTATAGATAAACTCGGTGTTTGAGATCGATTGGCCATTTGAAGTGGGGTTTATCCATTCACCATCACACCAGTCTCCTTTGAATTTAGCGATCTTAAATTCGCCAGTGGCATTTTCCTCTCCAAGTGGCCCTGAATAGGTGTAAACGCTCCCGTTTCTTTCCATTGGCTCAGGATCGTTGATGTCCCAACCATTAGGCCCGCCGTCACCAACGATGTAAAGGTTAACCGGCTCGATTTCCACGCTTTCGTCGCGAGTATTCACGGTGATCTTATAGCGGCCTTCGGTTTCTTCAGTAATTTTCCATGTATTGTCTACGTCACAACCCGAATTCTGTTCCACATCGGTATTGGTAATTTCCTGGTCGGCTTCAAGAGGGCGATACCACTGGCCACACCAGTCGCCCATTGGGCCTGCGAAGATCTTCATCGCTCCCGGGCTAAGGGTTCCTTCATATTCAAAAATGAAAGGATCTTCTTCGTTTTGTTCAAATTCGGCAGGACCATCAACATCCCAGCCGCTTTCGGTACCGTCTCCTACAATATACAGTTTGCTAAACGGCGGATCGTCTACGGTAGAAACCGAAATTGTTCCATCAAGAAGGTTCACTTCAATATTATAAACTCCGGCATCTGTTATTTCAAAAGCATCATCGGGTTCATCATCTGAGGTTCGGTAGAAAAGGCTGTTTTCGTCTTCACCTCTGTTATAAGAGGGAAGGAATTCCCCTAAAGTAGTAATGAATTTGAATTCCCCTTCATTAAGGTTTCCGGTGTATTCAAAAATCGCTTCTTCTCCCTGTTTGGTCAATTCAATAGGATTATTAGCATCCCAACCGTTTGGTGAGGCGCTTCCAATCAAATAAAGTTCATCAGTAAGGGGCTGATAGGTGGTGGCGGTAAAATTAACTTCATCTACCTGGTCCATATCTTCTTCACCTCCCACGCTTGCCGTGATCCTGGCGGTTAAATCGGCAGAATTGCCGGCCTCAATGCCATATGTATTCCGAAGAATTTCATTTAGCACACCATACCGGAGCGAAAAACTATAGGTTTCCTTTCCAAGTTCATATTCCAGTGGAAATGAATAGTCATTTTCCTCGAGGTCAATTTCCAAGGTGTAGAAAATCCCCTGATTTGTACCATAATTTGTTCCCGTAGACCAGGTGAATTCCAGTTCCCGATTTTTTTCTTCTTCAGAAAGCGCTACCGATTCTTCTGAAATGTTGAGCTGCAATTCGTCATCGATATCTTCAAAAGATGGATCGTAAAGTTCCTCACTATCACAGGAAACGCTTAAAGAAGCAGTACCCAGCAGTACCATCCAAAGGAACAAATGTTGAAAGTTTAGATATTTTTTCATGTTCATTTACTTTTAAATTAGTAACCTGGGTTTTGTGAAAGATTTGGATTCCTGTCAAGTTCAATTTGAGGAATTGGGAACAGCAAATGTTTTTCTGAAGCATTATTTTTCCCTATCGAGTGAAGGAAATCCAGACCATACTGCCCGTTATTTACCCTGATAAGATCTAACCAGCGCTGACCTTCAAAAGCGAGTTCAATTCTACGTTCGTGCAGAACTGCTTCCTTAAATTCTTCCTGTCCCAGTCCCTGGACAATATCATCCAGCCCGGCACGGTTTCTAACCATATTCAGGTAATCTTCGGCTTCATCGGTACGGCCAAGTTCATTCAAGGCTTCAGCTTTAACCAATAATATGTCGGCATAACGCAAAACCGGAAAATTCAACGGACTGTTATCATAAGCCGAAACTTCGCTAAGTGGCACCAAAAATTTCCGCACGTTGTACCCGGTTTGCGAGTAATCACTGTCATATTCTTTTCCGTCAAAATCAGGCCCACCTTCATAAAGGATTGTGGCGTCTTTTCTTTGATCACCTTCCTCGTAAGAATTTACAAATTCTTCAGTAGGTTGATTCCAGCCATAACCTCCGGCAACAAAATTTGCTCCTCGCGGCCCCATAAACGGACTCGTCCAGGAAGACTGGTTATCGTCGCTCCAGAAATCTTCGCCGGCATCATCGGTATACTGCACTTCAAAAATAGATTCCACTCCATTTTCATTGTCTATGCTAAAATTATCAGCGTAGTTGTCATTTAGCGCATAGCCAAGATTTTCTACCTCAGTTGCAGCGTCTGCAGCTTCCTGCCAATTTCCAAGGCTAAGGTGAACTTTAGCAAGCAATCCATAAGCGGCAGCCTTTGGTACTCTTCCAAGGTTTTCCCCGTTATAGGCAGATTTCTGCGGAAGCAATTCAGCTGCTGCGATCAAATCGTTTATAACCTGCGCATAGACTTCTTCCACCGGGTCTCTCTCCGGCAGCAGATCATCATCTGAACTCTGCGGAACGGTTACCAAAGGAACATCTCCAAAAAAAGTTGCAAGGATATTGTAATAATGAGCTCTTAGGAAATAAGCTTCGCCCATTGACCTGTCACGAATATCTTCATCGATTTCTATAGTTGGTGCAACATCTAAAACAATATTAGACATTAGAATTCCCGGCCATGGGCCACGCCAAAGGTCAAGTGCCCCGGCGTTATCGGTTGAGGTTACAAAGTTGGCCATATTGGTGGTTTCGATACCATCGGTTCCTCCACCGGCACCTACAATGCTGTTTCCGGCGATGATATCAGTGGTCCACATCCTCATATTGTAGAGTTTTGGCCTTTGCATTGGCTGGTAAGCACCGTTTACAATGGTCACCAGCTCATCGGCTGTTGCCGGATAGTTTTCGGTATTGATTGAATCCAGGGGTTGCCTGTCCAGGAAATCATCGGAGCATCCCGTGATAACCGCAAGAGCAAGCAGTAAAAATATTTTATAAATCTTCATAGTTTCTTCTTTTTAAAATCCAACATTAACTCCTAACAAGATCGTCCTGGTAACGGGATAGTTGTTATTATCTATTCCGTTTGGACCTACTTCAGGATCAAATCCTGAATAGTCGGTCAGAGTATATAAATTCTGGCCTGAGATATAAACACGTGCCGAGGTTAATGCATTCTCAGCAAATGTTTCCACTGGAATATTATAACTCAGGTTCACGTTTCTTAATCTTAAATAAGAACCGTCTTCAATATAGCGTGTTGAAGGGCGGGCGTTATTGTTAGGATCTCCAAA
>NZ_JBEPWD010000108.1:0-5944 GCF_041642575.1 Salegentibacter sp.
TATCGGGAGTATCGGGAAGTCTTCAATGCACTTCCTTTCAAATAGTTCCGATAAGTGAAACCTGCTCCCGTATTATCAATTTAATCGAAATTAAAGTAATGAGTTTTTAAAAAATCAGTAATTATTACCACCATTGACTTCGAGTGTTTTTTATGAAGCGCTAGCGGAATAAAAAAAGTATCGAGAAGTCTTTAAAGCACATCCTCTCAACAAGTTCCCGTTAAAATTGAAACTTACTCCCGATTTTCAATTCCGCAAACTTAATCTGCTGACTTCTCTCTCTTTTCAAATGACAAATATCATTTTAGATAATTCCGGTTTTTTTTAACTTAAGGAACCTAAAATGAGAAATTATGGAGTGCAATGCGTATGCAAATCAATTGGCCGAATTCTCCTGGGAAGTCAGGGACAAGAGCCTTGAAATTCTGGAAAGAATTCCTGAAGGATTTATGAATTGGCGTCTTAATAATACAGCCATGAGTTTTGTCCACATCGCCCAGCATTTGTTGAAAGTAGATGAACTTTTCCTGGAAATGTTAAGCTCTGATGAAAAGACCTATAAATGGAGTATGGGTTCAGATGAGCCCCATTATAAAAGAGATGCTGCTGAATTTGAAGATATCAAATCCCGTCTTAAAAACCTTCAGAAAGAGCGCCACGCTGTTATCCAGGCATTGGATGAACAAACCCTGAATGAGAAAGTTTCCGAAGAACTCGGGAAACAAACCGATATCTGGTGGTTCATTATGGAAAGACTTCTCGAACACGAGATCTATCATCGCGGTCAATTATCTGCCTACCTGAAGATAATTGAGGGTGAGCGGGAATAGCCAAAAGCTGCAGCAAATTACAATATAAAACAAAGGTATTCTGCTATTAAACGTTACTTTCTAAATTGTACCTGATTCTTGGGTTAAACCCTTAACCTTAAGACCTTATTTTGGTATTTCCCTAAATTTCAATACCTTAGAATCGAGGCTATGTCGGTTTCGGTCTTACTGACATTCATTTTTCCCTTTCCAGAACTGCTTTGCCTGTTCTTAAAACCTACTTATTTGTGCTTACAATTTAGAATCACCAATCTTAATAATTATGAAACTAAAAAATGCAACACAAATCAACAGAAGAAGATTCCTGGAACAATTTAGCCTGGGAATGGGAGCCCTGGGAACCAGCATGCTTTTTCCCATCCCGCTTATGGCCTCCGATAATCTTAGTAAAACTGATAATCCTAAAGAGATTCTGATCCTTGGCGCCGGCCTGGCGGGTCTCGCTGCAGCCTGGGAACTCGATAAAGCCGGACATAAAGTAACGATCCTTGAAGCCAGGGACCGCCCGGGCGGACGTGTTTCCACCATCCGGGAGCCTTTTCCTGAAGGTCTTTCTGCTGAAGAAGGCGCGGTAGGATTTTCCTCAACGTATACCCAATCTCTGAAATATATTGAAGAACTGGGCCTGGAACAGGTGCCATACCCTTTTCCGGAGAAAACGGTCATCTATTATTTTAATGGTGAAAAGCTGGAAGTTGCTCCCGGAGAGAATCCAGACTGGCCTTATGAATTAAGCCCTGAAGAAAATGAACTGGGCCCTATGGGCATCGTTCAGAAATATATCATGGAACCCCTGCCTGAAGAAAATACTAAGCCTGATGCATGGGATCAGGCTCCCCTTATAGATCTGGATGAGATCTCGCTTTACGATTATATGAAAAGACAGGGGGCCAGCGACGGGGCAATCCAGTTGGTGCAGAATACCCAGTGGTTTGCCGCGGAGCCAAAAGAAACCTCCGGACTTTCCATGGCGGTTTCAGATTTCGGACTCTTTATGAGCGGGACTTCTTTCTTTCTGCTGAAAGGAGGAAATGATAGGCTGCCGGTTGCGATGGCAAACGGACTTGGCGATAAGATAAAATATAAAACTAAAGTGACTAAGCTGCACGATTCCGGAGAATCTGCCATTGTTGAAACAGAAACAGGATCCGGAGCTAATGCTGAATTTAAAGCCGATTATGTGATCTCTACCATCCCGGCGGCCGTGCTTGCAGGCATAACTTTTGAACCCGCTTTGCCTTCTTTTAAAGCCGAAGCCTTAAAGGAACTACCCGTTCTTGAGGTTACCCGAAGCTTTTTTCAGACCGACAAAGCTTTCTGGTTGAACAAAGATCTTTCAGGAGCAGCCTTCACCGATCTTCCGGTTAAACAGATTTCCCCTTATACAATGTCTCAAAACCCGGCCGAAAACCCCGGGATCCTGGAAAGTTACGCTATGGGAAAAGGGGCGAATGCACTTGGGAAATTGCAGAAAAGGGAACTTGAAGACAAGCTCCTACCCGAAATGAAAAAGATCTTCCCTGATATTGAAGAGCATCATTCCGGCACCTATGTAAAGGCATGGGGAGAAGATCCTTATGCTCTTGGAGGACCAAGTTTTCCGGCTCCCGGACATGTTACCAAGTATCTAAAGGCGCTGCAGGAACCTCATGGCCGCTTCCATTTTGCCGGGGAATATACCAGTATTTTGCGAAGCACCATGGAAGGTGCGCTTCGCTCGGGTGCTGATGCGGCAAAAGCGATCAATGATCTCAGGGGTTAAGCTTTTGGGGCATTTTTCTCCTATTGAATAAGACAAGTGAAAGGCCAATAGCATTGATTAAAGTTGGTAATGGTTCCTGAAAGGATAGGTTTTAAATATACTCCTCTTAAGTTTCACGCGAATACGAAATGATTTAATGAAAGAAACAGACTTATGGTACCACTATCTTCCATAATAAATTCTTTGCGTTCTTTTGCTTTGCTTGGCGTGCTTTGCGTGAAATCTATAAATCAATCCTCCATGCTTTCAATGGACATGCTGCCGATTTGCACAGGTTTTCCTGCGGAAAAATTCCTAACTTTCCCTCAAAAATAGATTATGCCAATTATTTTACCCGTAAAAGAAAAGAGCCCTGAATTCGGGAAGGATTGCTTCCTCGCGGAAAATGCTACTATTGTTGGTGATGTGGTGATGGGGGAAGAGTGTTCCGTGTGGTTCAATGCTGTGATTCGTGGGGATGTTAACGCGATCCGGATAGGGAACCGTACCAATATCCAGGACGGTGCCGTTATCCATTGTACTTATGAAAAAGCCGCTACTACTATTGGAAATAACGTTTCTGTAGGACATAACGCCATTGTGCACGGCTGTGAAGTAAAGGATAATGCCCTTATCGGGATGGGGGCTATCGTTATGGACAAAGCGGTGGTCGGTGAGAATTGTATTATCGCCGCCGGTGCTGTGGTGCTGGAAAATACCTTCTGCGAACCCAGACATATCTACGCCGGAACTCCTGCCCGAAAGATCAAAAAACTAACTGAAGACCAGGTAAAAAACCTGGCAAAGACCGCGAAGAATTATATCATGTACAGCAGCTGGTTTAAATAGGCTTTCTACGCTCGAAAACCTTTAGGAGCCTGAAATTTTTTCAATATAAAAAGGGAACTGTTCTCAAGAGCAGTTCCCTTTTTCCTTCATTTTAAATTGTTCTGTGTTTTAATTCAAAAGTTCCGGTAGAGATTCAATATACATGCGTTGGTAGTTGATCTCATTCATACCGCTTTCCCCTATGGTTTTGAATTTTTCCGCGGTTTTTATTTCTTCTACTGATCGCTTTAACGGGGCTTTTCCGAAGATATGATTCAGGGCATTCCCCAGCAAGGGTTCGTCCCGATCACCTAATTCGCCTAAATTCTCCGGGCTTTCAATATATTCAATATCCGGTTTAAGTCCATTGATATAATCGGTTTTTCCATTGGCATTCGCCGATTTAAAGACCAGGGGTTGTATGGCATAGGTGTGGTTTTCGCTGGCATTGCTCTTGCCAAAGTTAGGACTGTCATACAGGGTTACAGAGGCCTGGAATTTTCCGGTAGTTTGGTCTCCTACCTGTACCACTTCGATATAGGGTTCAAGACCGTTGATGATTAATTCACTGGCCGAGGCCGTACTTTTGGAAGTGAGCACATAAACCCTTGAAAGATTCAGGCTGTTGATGGCTTCCCCGGTTCTGATTTTGGTATCAAACCGATTAAGCAATCGCTCGGGATCGTTGGCCTCGAAACTTTCCTGATACTCTTTGTTCCATTGTTCCTTTAAGAAGATCTCTCCTTCAAACTGCCCGGTGATCATACTGGCAAGGTCAATAGCCGAGTCTACGGAACCACCTCCGTTATAACGCAGGTCCAGCACCAGCTCATCAACAGCTTCAGCTTTAAATTCAGAAAAAGCTGCATTAAGTTGTGCATCGTACTTCCCGGTGAAGCTATTGTACATCAGGTAAGCGATTTTTTGACCCTCAATATTTAGCACCTTGCTTTCATGCACCGGGTTCTCGTTATATTCAGACCTGGAAAGTTGAGCGGTTTTATCGCTCAGGATAATAGTGCCGTTTTCTATTTTACCGATATTGATTTCCATGGTATTGGCCTCTAATAAAGAGTTATAATTATTCACATTAAGTGCCTGGCCGTTTACTTCAGTAAAGATCATTCCACGCTCGAGATTCTCAGTATCGGCAGAGGTTCCCGGAATCACATAGCGGATATAACCAAAGACATTATTGGAATTACTGATCCTGCCAAGACCAAAATCCATTCCCGCGGTACTGCTGCTCACGCCGTCGAAACGCTCCTCCAGGGCCTTATAATCATCCGTGATAAAACTAAACCGGTCCTGGGAGTAGGTGAGGGCATCAAAAAGATCTTCAGGATCGCTAAAACCTGTGAGGTAATCATCCCTTTCAGCGTTTGATCTGAAATAGTTATTGGCAAGGCTGGGTACCTGGTCCTTGTAAAGATAGATATCCTTCATTCCCCGATAGACGAATTGCTCTATCTCAAGCTCACTGGAAGCCTGTGTACCTGTTTCTTCTTTGGTTTCTACAGGGTTAATGAATTCTTCCTCATCCTTTTCGCAGGAAATTAAGAAAATACTTAAAAAACTAATGATCAAACTTATTTGAAATCTCATGAATTGGGGTTTAAATTGAAATATCAGGAAACTGAAGATTGCTTCCAATCTATTTCATCCTCTTATTTACAGTAATTATGCCAGGGTACTCTGAATATGAGCCTTTAAGATTTGTTGAGCCGGAGGTTTTAGCTGTGTATTCTGAAAGTCGAATTCGTACAATTTCTTCGTTGTCCGTCCTAAGAAGATGGAAATTCACACAAAATATGAGGCTCATCATATTTCACATTGACCTATATAAGTAATTTAGCTCTTGCCTGGAATACGGTCAGAATACCGGTTGAGCCCCCAGGCGGTTCAGCCACACAGGTTACTTTTTTGGTTAATAGTAATTAATACTTTTTTTATAAGAACAGGAGACTGCACCTCCTGTTCTTTTTTTTTGACCTATTGATTATTCTCTTCCCTGAGTTTCAAATAATCTCCTAATAAGAGTACCGTGGGAAATAATATCTCTTCTTCCAGTTCAGCATGTTTTTCGAGTTCAGCTTCATAACCGGAAAGTTCCGGGTGGTTTTCCCTCCCGGCAGCAGTCACCATTTCGTCTATAAAATGCGCAATCATTTGATGTTCGGCCAGCATAGCCTCTCTGTTTTCACGGAATTTTTCAATAAGTTGAACGATTTTTCCGCTCTCTTCCGGAAGTTCGCCTTTAGCCAGTAAGGGCAGGATCCCCAATGGAGGTAATATATAATCCTCTTCTTCCTTAAAATGGAATTCCATCACTTCATAAAGCTCTCTTGCCGCTATGCCGGTGCTATCTTCATAAGAAGTAAACGGTTTAAGTTTTTCAAGAAAATAATTATGATCCTCTAAGATCTGTGCCGGCACTTCAGGTTTAACCTTAAACCTCGGAATCGCAGTTTCTTCCTTGTTTCCACAGCTATTCAGAATTAAAAGACTTAGAATGATATATAAATAAAACCTCATTGTTTTTCTT
>NZ_JBEPWD010000109.1:0-5736 GCF_041642575.1 Salegentibacter sp.
TAAACCGGTTTCCCGAAGTACTTCATAAATATCAGAATCGCTTCAGGTATATCCTTGTGGATGAGTACCAGGATACCAATCACTCGCAGTACCTTATCGTGAAAGCACTTTCAGATAAATTTCAGAATATATGCGTAGTTGGGGATGATGCGCAGAGTATTTATGCTTTCCGGGGAGCTAACATCAACAATATTTTAAACTTTCAAAAAGATTATCCTGACGTTCAAACATACAGGCTGGAACAGAATTACCGCTCCACCAAAAATATTGTGAATGCGGCAAATTCTATAATTGAGAAGAATAAGACTAAGCTGGAAAAAGTGGTTTGGACCGAAAATGAAGACGGACCAAAAATCGTGGTCAACCGCTTACTAACCGATGGGGAGGAAGGGCGTTTTGTGGCAAGTTCCATCTTTGAAAACAGAATGCAAAATCAGCTTAAAAACAGCGATTTTGCGATTTTATATCGAACCAATGCCCAGAGTAGGGCTATGGAAGATGCCTTGAGGAAAAAGGAGATCCCGTACAGAATTTACGGCGGACTTTCATTTTACCAGCGCAAGGAGATCAAAGATGTACTTTCATATTTAAGATTACTTATCAACCCGAAAGATGAGGAAGCTTTAAAACGGGTGATCAATTATCCTGCGCGTGGTATTGGCCAGACCACGATGGATAAATTGACTATTGCTGCCAATCAGTACGGCCGCTCAATCTTTGAGGTTATCGAAAATATTGATCAGCTTAATTTAGGGATCAATAGTGGCACCCGCACCAAGCTGAAGAACTTCGTGAATATGATCAAGAGTTTCACGATCCTTGCTGAAAATGCCGATGCTTTCCACGTTGCCGATACAGTGACAAAAAAATCCGGATTGGTTCAGGAATTTAAAAAAGATGGTACTCCGGAAGGGATTGCCCGAATAGAAAATATCGAGGAATTACTGAATGGAATCAAGGATTTTGTTGAAGAGCAAAAAGAACTTGCCGATGCTAACGGAACTTTAGCAGAATTCCTGGAAGATGTTGCCCTGGCTACCGATATGGACAAAGATACCAGCGATGATGACAGGGTTGCTTTAATGACTATTCATTTGGCGAAAGGTCTGGAGTTTCCTTATGTATACATCGTAGGGCTCGAAGAAGACCTTTTTCCGTCGGGAATGAGCATGAATACCCGAAGTGAACTGGAAGAGGAACGCCGGCTCTTCTACGTAGCCTTGACAAGGGCTGAAAAACAGGCTTACTTAACCTATACCCAATCTCGCTATCGCTGGGGTAAACTTGTAGATGCGGAACCTAGTAGATTCATTGAGGAGGTAGATGATGAGTTTAAGGATTATTTGATTCCGCAGGATGATTATAAGTATAAACCCCTAATTGACACTGATATTTTTGGGGATGTGGATAAATCTAAGCTCAGGCAAACAAAGCCTCAAAATGGTACTCCGCCACCGGCGCATAAGCCTACAGAATCTCAATTAAGGAAACTCCGTAAACTAAAACCTGCTGCTACTGAACCTGAAAAGGCAACTAATTCCATAAAACTGAAGGCCGGGGACGAAGTAGAACATATGCGCTTTGGAAAAGGAAAAGTTTTAAGTATAGACGGAGTGGGGCAGGATAAAAAAGCCGAGATCGATTTTGAGAATGGGGGAATCAAAAAACTCCTATTGAGATTTGCTAAATTGAAGATGCTAAGTTAAGCCGTTAAACTTCTGTTATTTAAAGCCGCCAAAAGCGGCTTTCTTTTTATCTTCAGGTTAAATTATACCTATATGATTTTTCCTGATCTAAAGAATCTAACTGCCGGCAAGAGGGAGAATTTAAAACGAATAATATTTAAATAGTAATCTGAAAACACCCGGAATTTTGTAAATTTTAGGGTGTTTTAAATATCTAATTATGGCTGAATTAATTAAAATTTACGAAGAGAACCCTAGTCCAAAACTCATCAACAAAGTAGTTGACGTTTTAAAAAATGGAGGTTTGGTTATTTATCCTACCGATACAGTTTACGGTTTAGGGTGTGATATAACCAATACTTCTGCTTTGGAAAAGATTGCACAGATCAAAGGGGTGAAGCTGGAAAAAGCGAACTTCTCTTTTATTTGTGAGGACTTAAGTAATCTTTCAGACTATGTAAAACAAATAGATACGGCAACCTTTAAGATACTGAAAAGAACGCTGCCGGGGCCTTATACCTATATTCTTCCGGGAAACAATAACCTGCCTAATGTCTTTAAAAAGAAAGAGACAGTAGGAATTAGAGTGCCCGATAACAATATTTGCAAGGCATTAGTTTCAGCTTTGGGAAATCCTATAGTGTCCACTTCAATAAGGGATGACGATGAGGTACTGGAATACACTACCGATCCTGAACTTATTAAAGAAAAATGGGATAACCTGGTAGATATAGTTATTGATGGAGGTTATGGAGATAATATACCTTCTACTGTTATAGATCTTACTAAGGCTGAACCGGAAGTTATAAGAGAAGGAAAAGGGAGTATAGAAATTATGTAAGCCTGAAAAGAAATTTTTTGAAAAATAAAAACCCCGCCTGGAAAGCGGGGTTTTCTATTTATGAAAAATTTATATCGCTACAAATTATTCTGCTGCTTCCATTCCTTCTTCGATCATTCCGTAGAACTGATCAAGTTTAGGAAGAACTACGATACGGGTTCTTCGGTTTTTAGAACGACCTTCAGCAGTTTCGTTAGAATCTACAGGAATGTAGTAGCTTCTTCCGGCTGCAGTCATTCTAGCTGGCTCTACACCAAACTCATCCTGAAGAATACGTACTACAGAAGTTGCACGCTTTACAGAAAGGTCCCAGTTATCTTCGAACATAGAAGTTTTAATAGGCTTGTCGTCAGTATGACCTTCAACCATAAATTCTATTTCCGGACGGTTTTTAACAACAGTTGCAACTTTACCAAGTACTTCTTTAGCACGGTCAGTTACGTTGTAACGTCCGCTGTCGAATAACAATTTATCTGAAATAGATACGTAAACTACACCTTTCTCAACATTGATCTCGATGTCTTCGTCGCTCATGTTTCCAAGGGCTCCTTTTAGGCTTGTTACAAGAGCAAGAGTTACAGAATCCTTTTTGTTGATTGCATCACGCATTCTGGTAATAGCAAGATCTTTTTCTTTTATGCTCTCAAGAGAACGCTCAAGGTTTTCAGCTTCTTTTTTAGAAAGGGTTGCTAAATCTCCAACATTGTTAAGCAATGCGGCGTTGGTATTGTTTAGCGTTTTAATTTGGCTGTTGAGGCCTTCTTTCTCGTCTAAGCAGGAATTTAATTTAACTGTGGCAGTATTTAACTGGTCCTGGGTGTCACGTTGTTTGGCTTCCAACTCTGAATATTTCTTCTGAGAAACACATGAAGAAAGTAAAAGAGCAACAGTAGCCGATAAAAGCATGATTCGTTTCATAACTTGTAATTATTATTAATGTTAGATGTTCCAAAAGTATCAAAAAAATACAAAGGGAAAAAGAAGCAATTACATTAGTTTTTAAATGTTTTACTTTAAAATTGAGAATTTTCGCTTACCCGCTATGAAATAAGAGAAGACAATAGATTTATGCATGTAATATTCTTTCTTTTTTGGGAGATTTTTACGCTTTTTCAGAAGGATGCTTATATGCCTGTAAAAGCTGGAATGAGCCTGTAAAATGGCGTAGAAATGAGCAAATTTACCGGCTGCAATAAACTTGAACGCAGCAAGAGCATCAAGGATCATTCTTATAAGTATTATACTTAATGTAGAAAGACCCGGGGTGTTTTTCAATAGAGAAAACAAGCTGTTTCTAAAATTAAAAAAGGTCTTTCGGGGGTTCATGCTATTTAAAGTGGCTCCTCCAAGATGATAAACCCTGGACCCACCTGTATATTTTACTTTGTATCCCAGGTTGTGCAACCTCCAGCAAAGATCTATTTCCTCCTGGTGTGCAAAATAGGTTTCATCCAAAGCACCTGCTTCGTAGAAGGACAGCTTTCTAATTGCCAGACAGGCTCCGCTTGCCCAGAAAACATAGGTATCGTCATTATATTGGCCATGGTCTTCTTCCAGATTGTCAAAAATGCGGCCGCGGCAATACGGATAGCCCAGCTTATCAATAAAACCACCTGCTGCTCCAGCGTATTCAAAATAATTCCGGTTTTTGTAATCCAGTAATTTCGGCTGTACCGCAGCGGTTTTAGGTTCTTCATAGAATATTTCCATAATTGGCCCCAGCCAGTTTTCAGTCACTTCAACATCAGAATTCAGCAGGAGGAAAATATCTTCTTCAAGGTGTTTGAGGGCATCGTTGTAACCTTTGGCGTAACCACCGTTCTCTTTATTCTTAATGATTGTTACTTCAGGAAACTCTTTTTTTAATACAGCAACCGAATCGTCAGTGGAAGCATTATCGGCTACGTAGATATTTGCGCCATCAGAATATTTTAAGACTGAAGGCAAGAATTCCCTCAGCAGATCCCGGCCATTCCAATTAAGGATAACCACGGCGACACTTAAGGATGATTTTTTATTTGTTTCGGTTTTCATTTGCTGTTCCATTCGGGGAGTTCCTCCAAAAAACGATAGGTTTCCTGCTCATAATCCATTTGGCAATAATAATGATCAAGTCCGTTGCTTAACATCAAATAACTGGCATTCAGGCTGAGGTTGTATCTGGCGATCTGGTCGAAAGTTTTCTGGGTTATTTTAACCCCGGGTGCTTTGCACTCCACAATCAAAAAGATGCTGCCATCAGAATTATAAACCACCAGGTCATAGCGTTTGATGAGTTTTCCCAGTTTCAACTGCTTTTCAGCATTTATAAGACTTTTCGGATAATTTTTGTCTTCGGTTAAAAAACGAATACAATGCTGTCTTACCCATTCTTCTGGAGTTAAAATCACAAATTTTTTCCGTAGCTCATCAAAAACGGCTATTTTATTTTGATTATTTTTGAACCGAAACCGGTACCTGGGAAAATTGAGGTCAAGCATAGGCTCAAAAATAGCAAAGTCAGAAGATTATTCTGTAAATGACTATCAATTAAATTCTAAAATTACCAGCGGAACTAAATCTTTTCATGGAAGAAGCAAAACAAATCGTTAATAGCATCAAGCAAGGAAACATTCAACCTATTTATTTTTTGATGGGGGAAGAGCCATATTACATTGATAAAATCTCTGATTTTATCTCGGAGAATATCCTTGCAGAAGAGGAAAGGGGTTTTAACCAGATCATAATGTATGGCCGGGATACAACAATAGATGAAATTGCCAGCAATGCCCGTCGTTACCCTATGATGGCAGAACGCCAGGTATTAATTGTTAAAGAAGCCCAGGACCTTTCCAGAAGTATTGAGAGTTTAAGTGCCTATGCCGATAATCCCCAGCCTACCACGGTTTTGGTAATGTGTTATAAATACAAGAAAATAGACAAAAGGAAGAAATTATATAAATCTATAAAAGATTCCGGGGTTATTTTTGAAAGCAAGCGACTTTACGAAAACCAGGTTGCGCCCTGGATTCAGAAAACTTTGAAATCGCGAGGCTACAGTATTACACCCAAGGCAGCCCAAATGCTGGTGGAATTTTTAGGGATGGATTTGGGGAAAATCGATAATGAACTGGAAAAACTGCAATTAATTATCTCTAAAGAGACTCAAATAACTCCGGAGCTTATTGAGGAGAATATAGGTATTAGCAAAGATTTTAATAACTTCGAGCT
>NZ_JBEPWD010000110.1:0-5693 GCF_041642575.1 Salegentibacter sp.
CCTCTAAGGGCTGAATCTTCAGGATATGCCCACAGAAACAAACCAACAAGGCCAAGAACCATAGCCAAAAGTCCCATCCAGAAAGCTTTACTTTCCCTGGATGTTACATTTTCCATCTTAGGCATTTGATCTTCATCCCCATCTACTTTTACATTGGAAAGCCTAGGCTCGACTATTTTATCTGTTATCCACCACCCCACAAGTACAATCAATAAAGTTGAAGCAGAGGTAAAATACCAGTTATTCAAAGGGTTTAAATTAATATCAGGATCAAGGATTCTGGCAGCCTCCAGGGTGAAACTCATAATGAGCGGATCTATAGCCGAAGGGATAAAGTTAGCAGAAAAGCCTCCTGATACCCCGGCAAAAGCGGCTGCAATTCCGGCTAATGGATGGCGCCCTGCCGCATAAAATATAACACCTCCCAGCGGGATCACCAGTACATAACCGGCATCTGCAGCGGTGTGACTCACGATGGCTATTAAAATAAGCATCGGTGTGAGCAATTTTTTAGGAGTAAAATTTAAGAGCTTTTTTAAGCCCGCGCCAATCCAACCGGAGTGTTCTGCTACCCCAACCCCAAGCATGGCAACCAATACAATTCCAAGGGGGGCAAAGAGCACGAAGGTATTTACCATATTCGCGAGAAATTCGGCTAATTGTGCTCCGGTGAGCAAATTCTGGACATTCAGGCTATCTCCGGTCATCGGGTGGGTTTCCCCAAAATCAAAGGGAGAGAGAATTGCCGATAAAACCCATATGAAAATGAGTAAATAGAAAAACAGAATTGCGGGGTCGGGTAATTTATTCCCCATTTTTTCAACGACATCAAGGGCTCTGTTTAAAATGCCTTTTTTGGGGGAATCAACTGCTTCTTCCATATTTAGATCAGGTAATATGTTAATGAAGTGCTAAAATAGAAATTTATTCAAAAAAAACAGTCAAACTTTTCGCTAAGCTGTTATCCTATTTAAATTTTTAAATCTCAGGGAACTTTTCCATCACTACTCAACAAAAAGTAATAACTTTGTATTCACATATAATGAATTATGGAAGCTTCAGTTATTAAGATCGGGAATTCAAAGGGACTTAGGTTAAGCAAGACAATCCTGGAAAAATATCATATAAAAGATAAAGTAGAACTTATTCTGGAAAAGGATCAAATCATTCTGCGACCAATAGAATCGCCAAGGAAGAACTGGGAGGAAAAATTCAAGGAAATGGCCGATAATAATGACGATGAACTTTTGATAAATGACATTTTTGAGGATGAAAATTTTGATGAATGGAATTAGGTCAGTATTCAATAATTCTCGTCAATCTGGACCCCACAGTTGGAAGCGAGATTAAGAAAACCCGTCCGTGTGTAATTATTTCGCCCAATGAGATGAACAAATATTTAAGAACCATTGTTGTGGCGCCTTTGACAACAAATCTCAAAAATTATCCAACAAGAATTCCGGTTAAAACCAAGGGTAAAAAAGGAATGATTGCCATTGATCAAATCCGGACAATCGATAAGCAAAGAATCGTAAAAGTCTTTAATTCCCTGAGTAAATCTGAGATTCAAAAATGTAAAGAAGTACTTAAAGAAACATTTGTAGACTAGCAAAATTTGAATTTTCAGAACCCTAAACTTATTAAGTCAATAAATATCCTCTTTCCCCTCTCTACTTCCACTAAGCTTCATGGTAACAAACAAGAAAGTACTCTCCTGAATTAGGCCGGTTAAAAATCGGGGTAACTTCAATTTAATTTTAGTAAATTTAATAGGCTTCTTTAGAAAGAAAGTTTTTCTTATTGAAAGAAACCTGACAATTAGTGATATTTCTGCCCGAAATCTTACTGAAATTCAAATCGTAATTTTTTTTTTATGATCAAGTCTTTTTTAGTAAGTGTGTTTTTATTAATCCCATTCATGGGGTTTACACAAACCAACGACAGCCTGGCAAAACCGCTATTCTCCCAGGATAATGAAAGTTTCCTGAAAGATATTGATTTCACCCTCGATATGCGGGTGGAATTCAGGGCGTATAAATTCAGAGGTGGGGATAGTTATTACAATGGGATGCAGTTTCAAAATGGGTTTACCGCCCTTGGCATTGCCGGAAAATTACACGAAAATGTTAGTTTTAGATTCAGACATCGCTTTAATAAAAGCGGCGATGTACAAAGCCTGGACCTCTTGGGCAACAACATCGAAATTGCCTACCTGGACGTTAAACTGAGTGAATTACTTAACCTCAGGCTTGGAAAAATGAATCCGTTTTATGGCGGTTATGAATACGAGTTCAGCCCGATGTATGTTTTGGAATACAATGATATTTACAGCAATGCCCTGGCATTTGTCACAGGAGCCGGAATTACTTATCAGGCTTTAGAAGATCACAATTTCGGGGTACAGGTGTTAAACTCGCGGACCATGCTCTATGAAGATCTGTATGGCGATGTAATTGCAGAAAATATAGAGGAACCTATCTGGCCGGTATCGATTGTTGGTAACTGGCGCGGAAGCTTTTTTGATGGAAAATTTCAAACCATTTACAGCATGAGCTATGGCAATGAAGTAAAAAACAGGGGAACCTATTTTTTCACTTTGGGTCACAAATACCAGAACAATAATTTTACCCTGATGTATGACTTTCATTACAGTTATGAACAGGTTGATACAAAAGGCGTGGTGACTAATCTTCTCGCGGAAGAGACGGTGGCCGAAGATGTGAGGTATATCGAAAACTGGTTAAGAGCAGAATACAGTTTTAGCCCAAAATTTCAAGCCTTACTTAGCCTCATGACCAGTAGCGCTTTTGATAATGTGAAAACCGAAAGTGAACACCTGAGTACGAGTTACGGAGTGATCCCCACCATTTATTACAGTCCGTTTAAAAACATTGATCTTCGGTTTTTCCTGGCATACATCGGCAGGTACTACGAATATCCAAATTTTTCCAGGGAAAACCTGGGTCTGGCTAATTATAACAGGAATGAACTTAGAGTGGGCGTTATTGCTCCCCTTTTATTGTTCTAAAATAACTTCATTATTAAACTATAGACTTCAGAAATAATTGAGAGCTAACGGATTTTTATCGCGAATTTTTCTGTGTTGATCTCTTCTGCCGGAAACCGGGAAAATCCTAAATTGCAACTTTAAGATCAAACCCATCCCCAAATATTAATGAATGCAAACCATTGACCTGATACTCCTTGGAATTGTCATCGCCTCAAACAACCTCTCATTCGCCTTCGGTTTAGGGGCTTTAGGCACAAGCAAACACCACCTGAGAATAGTTCTTATTTTCACTCTTGTGGAATTTACAATCCCTCTGGTAGGGCTGTTCATTGGGCATTTTTTAAGTTCCTATATAGATAAATATGCCAGCGCTTTAGGCAGCCTGATACTGATTGGCCTGGGAATCTATACTATCTATTCAACATTTAAAAAAAAGAAAGAAAAAGAAAAATCGATAGAAAAAATCACATCGATAAAAGGGCTGTTCTTAATAGCTTTGGGACTAAGTATGGATAATTTACTGGTGGGTTTCAGCCTGGGACTGGGAGAAGTTAATCCGCTTGAACTGGCTTTGTTTATTGCATTTTTTTCTATGGCATTTACATTTATCGGACTTAAGACGGGGAAATACATAAAAATCACTCTGGGTAAGTACGTGCAGGTCTTTGCCGGTATTATATTAATTTTTCTTGGCGTAATCAATTATTTTGGCTTGCCCACGGGATAAGCCGGAATTGGATTTTAATGAAATAAATGATATTAAAGGCCCAACCTGGGCAATTTTAAATTGAAAATCTGTGAAAATGCAACTTCCCACCCTTAAAACTTCCCGAATCATTCTCAGGGATATTATTGCAACAGACTTAGAAAATATTTACACAGGACTTTCAGCTCCCGATGTGATCAAACATTACGGGATTAGTTTTGACAGCCTCGAAGCTACAAAGGAGCAAATAGCCTGGTTTGCTGAACCTTCTCAATTCTGGTGGGCAATTTGTTCGCCCGACAATAAAACTTTTTTCGGAGCGGGCGGCCTGAATAACTTCTCTAAAGAAAATAAAAAAGCTGAAATTGGTCTTTGGCTACTTCCCGATTTTTGGGGCCAGGGAATAATGAGAGAGGCAATGCCTTTAATCTGTGATTATGGCTTTAGAGAACTGGAACTTCATAGAATAGAAGGCTTTGTAGAAATCGATAATCTAAACTGTAAAAAGGCAATGGCAAAGCTTGATTTCAAACACGAAGGAACCATGAAAGATTGTGAAATCAAAAACGGGAAATTCATAAGTCTTGACATCTATGCCAAACTGAAAGATTCCAGTAAAATGGATTAGATAATCCGGTAGCCTAAAATTAAAAGCCCGCCAGTTCCGGCGGGCTTTTGTTTGTTGCTACTTGATCTTTTAAGAGATTAATTCCAGAGTCTGCTGAGCGATCTCCAGTTCTTCGTTCGTTGGGATCACCATGACTTTTACTTTAGAATCTTCAGCATTTATATACCTCAGCTCTTTTGAACGTTGCTTGTTCTTTTCCTCGTTGAGTTTAATTCCGAAGAAATCCATATCCCGGCAAACCAGGCCGCGAATCACATCGCTATTCTCCCCTATTCCGGCGGTAAAAACAATGGCATCTACCCCATTCATAGCGGCGGTATAAGCACCGATGTATTTTTTAATGCGATATGCATTCATCTCCAGGGCGAGCTGGCACTGGCGGTTTCCTTTTTCAGCTTGTTCTTCGATATCACGAAGATCGCTATAGCCTGTGAGGCCGTACATTCCACTTTTATGGTGTAAAACATCACTAACTTCCTGAGCGGTATATCCCAGCTGCTCTATCATATAAAATATCACCGACTGGTCTATATCTCCACTTCGCGTTCCCATGATGAGTCCGTTAACCGGTCCGAAACCAAGGGAGTGATCTATGCTTTTTCCGTCCTGTACCGCGGTTATACTACAACCGTTTCCAAGGTGCACACTAATGATCTTTGAGTTATCCTTTTTTAGTTCTGCAGTCGCAAGTTGGGTTACATATTTATGACTGGTGCCGTGAAAACCGTACACCTGTATGTTGTGATCTTCATAAAAAGAGGTCGGGATCGCATACTGGGCAGCACGGGATGGGATTGTCCTGTGAAAAGCGGTATCAAACACGGCTATTTGTTTTGCCTGTGGAAATAATTGCTCGGCTACCTCAATTCCTTTCAGGTTGGGCGGATTATGCAAAGGAGCCAGGGAGAAATATTCCCTGATCTTGGCTTTCACCTTTTCGTCAATAATGATGGTTTTTGAGAAGGTATCCCCGCCATGTACAACCCGGTGCCCAATTGCAGGAATTTCCGAAGCATCTTTTATCACTCCTTTTTCAGCATCCATTAAAAGTCCCGTAATTGCTTTTAGGGCAACTGCATGATCAGGAACTTCCAATTCCTTAGAAACGTTATTAGCTGCGCTCTTATAATGAAGTTTAGCTCCCTCGAGACCAATACGTTCCACCATGCCGGAAGCCAAAACTGTCTCGGCGGGCATTTTTATAAGTTGAAATTTTAAGGAAGAGCTCCCTGAGTTTATTATTAATATATTTTTCATCTGTTTATATTTTTAGCCTCAATTTTTAAATCAGGCTGAGGCATTTAAACATATTCCTGAATATTGTCATTCCTGGGTCCAGCAGCATGCCA
>NZ_JBEPWD010000111.1:0-5600 GCF_041642575.1 Salegentibacter sp.
TGAATTTTAGCGAGGTAATCGTTGGTTTCTTTGAATTTTGGTGTTAAACGAGCCAGAAAGCCATTAGCGGTATCAGTCATTTCCATTCCACATTTTGAACATCTATATTCATGAATGTGATCGGTTACGTTTTTTGATACTCTAAGTTTATGTCCAAAAATGCTGCAATAAACCTTTCCGAACGAAAATAAGTTAGGGTTTCTTTTCTTCATAAAGGGTTGATTTTCTTGTTTCTGTAAAACTAAATTATAAAAAAAAGTTAAACTTTCGACAAAAAGTTAAAATTAATCGATGAAATGCAAAAATTTCATTAAACTTTTTTTGTTTTCTATAAATGCCAGATGCCCATCGGGATAGCTAAAAAACCCGGTATTGCAGGCGTTTGAAATCTTTTTAATTTCATTGTAGTCCAGAATTGGATCTTTTTCTCCTGCCATTATATATTTTGGAGTTTTAACAGCTTCAAGCGATCGGCTGTGATCAGCACGTATTTTCATACCCTGAAGTGCCGCAGAAATTCCTTCTTTTGGAAAATTAAGCGCCCGATTTTTCAGTTCTTCTACTTCTGGTTTGAACCTTTTGTTGTTCTCAGGAGTTAATAAACTGGAGATCGCCATATTCACAAAAGCTCTTTTATTTTTCAGCACAAGTTCTGTAGCCCTGTCGCGGTTTATTCTGCGTTCTTCCGAATCTGCTTTCGGGGTGGAATTTATAAGTGCCAATCCGGTAGGAAGGGTAGGAAAAATATTCTGAAATTCCAAATTTACATAACCGCCCATAGAGTGACCGGCGAGAAAAGCCCTTTCAATATTTAGTTCTTCCATAACCGCTTTTACAGTCAGGGCCATATCTTTCATAGTATGAACCTGATCTATGCAACCCGACCTTCCGTGCCCCGGAAGATCTATGCAAACTACCTGTCTTTTTTCCGAAACACTTTCCTGAAAATCTTCCCAGATCTCTGATGACTCGAGAAAACCATGAAGCAGGACCAGTGGGTTTCCTGTTCCTCTGGTAGAAAAATGTATGCTGGTATTTTTATAATTGATTTCCATATATCGTTATCGATGCTGAATGAAAATAAAAAGCCTCGGAATCACAATTTTTTTTGTGATTCCGAGGCTTTAAAATTAACTATTTTCCAAAGGAAAGAATTAAGAGTTCATGATCTCTTCAATTTCCTCGATCTCTATCGGAATATTTCTCATTAAATTAAAAGGCTCTCCTTTTTCCTGGATCACCACATCGTCTTCAAGCCGAATTCCAAATCCTTCATCTGGCAGATAGATCCCCGGTTCTACGGTAAACACCTGGTTGGCTTTCATAGGTTCGGTTAGAATTCCGTAATCGTGGGTGTCCAGGCCTATATTATGAGCAGTTCCATGCATAAAATACTTTTTGTATGCAGGCCAGTCTGGATCTTCGTTTTGAACATCGACTTTATCAAGAAGTCCCAGGTCTAATAGTTCTGAAGTCATTAATTTCCCTACCTCCTTGTGATATTCAGCCCAAATAGTTCCCGGCACCAGCCATTTAGTGGCTTCTTTCTTCACGCGGTTTACGGCATTGTATATCTGTTTTTGCCTGTCTGAATATTTTCCCGATACAGGAATCGTCCTGGTCATATCACTGGAATAATTCGCATATTCTGCACCGGTGTCGATTAGGATGAGGTCACCCGCTTTACATTGCTGATCGTTTTCAGTATAATGTAGAACATTTGCGTTATTTCCACTTGCGATAATTGGCGTGTAAGCGAAGCCTCTTGATCGGTTTCTTATCATTTCATGCCAATATTCAGCTTCGATTTCGTGTTCCCAAACTCCGGGTTTAGTGAATTTAAGTGCTCTGCGGAAAGCTTTTTCGGTGATATCACAGGCTTTTTGCATCAAATCCAATTCTATAGGATCTTTTACTGAGCGAAGTCTTTGCAGAATAGGGTTGCTTTTTGCCACCTGGTGCGCCGGATATTTTTCTTTGGTCTTTTTGATGAAGCGCTCATCCCGGGTTTCGGTCTGAACATTCGCTCTGTAATGCTCGTTAGTGTTGAAATAAATAGTGTCACACTGAGACATTACTTCAAAAAAGATCTTTTCAAAATCCTGAAGCCAGTATACGGTTTTTATTCCGCTAACCTCAAAGGCTTTTTCTTTGGTGAGTTTTTCGCCTTCCCAAACAGCTATATGAGGGTTGGTTTCGGTTAAGAAAAGCATTTCTCTGTGTTCCGGTTTTGGTGCATCCGGAAACAGTACCAGAATGGCTTCTTCCTGATCTACCCCGCTGAGGTAAAATAAGTCACGGTTCTGTTGAAAAGGCATAGTGCTGTCGGCTCCAATAGGGTAAATGTCGTTCGCATTAAATACCGCCAGGCTGGATGACTTCATCTTTTCAGTAAAATTCTTTCGGTTTTTTATAAAAAGGTTTCTGTCTATTTGTTCGTATCTCATATTATTTTTTGTTGCGACGCGTGCTGCATCTTGAGTTAAGGTTTACAAAGTTATTAATATCTAAGAGAGTAAAAAGAAATAGCAGGAATCCCTTTTTATCATTCATAAAGGCCTAAACGATTTTTCAATTTGCGATTTTGCTTTTGTAATTTTTCTACCTGTTTCAGTAAATGATAAATTGCCTCCAGGCCTTCTATATTTATATTTAACTCATAATGCAAACGGCGGAGTTTTTCAAATTCTGTAATTTCTTCGCTGGGAACGTACTCGGTTTTTTCAACCGTAACTATTCTTATAAGTCCGCTTTGAGAAAGTGAGCTTATAAAGGTGTGTTCCACTTTATAACGGGTACAAATCTCTTCGGTAGGTATTAAATCTTCTAAATTCATGAGCGTAATTTTTGTAGTTCCCGGAATAGTTCTTTTTCCTTGTCGTTGAGGTTAGTGGGCAATTGAACATTATAAGTGATGTACAGATCTCCAAACTGATTCTCTTTTTTATACTTCGGAAAACCTTTTCCTTTAAGTTTAACCCTGGTTCCGGATTGGGTTTCCGGTTTCACTTTAAGTTTGACCTTCCCGCTGAAAGTATCTACAGTGATTTCACCTCCCAAAAGTGCGGTATAAAGACTGATGTTTACAGTACTATAAAGATGTTCCTTTTCTCTTTTAAAGGTGGTGTTATTGATGATCTTAAAGGTGATATAAAGATCGCCCCTCGGTCCACCCTGAACACCGGGACCCCCATGACCTTTGATTTTGATGGTTTGCCCGTTTTCTACTCCGGCGGGAATTGTTAACCTGATGTTTTTCCCATTTATAGTAAGTGTTTGTTTCTGACTGGTGTAGACATCGCTGAGGTTTAATTCCAATTCTGCATTATAATCCTGGCCTTTAAAATGTCTGTCCCGACCGGCTCCGTGAGCTCTGGCACTGCTGCCAAACATCTGCTCAAAGAAATCTGAAAATGTATCGTCGTCAAAATTTCCTGAATAGCTATAACCTCCTTGCCGGCCAGCACCTGGACCTCCAAATCCTTCAAAACCACCACCATAGCTTCTTCCCCCTCCAGCTTGTTGCTGTTTGCGGGCTTCCTCATATTGGTCGGCGTGTTCCCAGTCTTTGCCGTACTGGTCGTATTTTTTGCGTTTTTCAGGATCACTGAGAACCTCGTGAGCTTCGTTTATTTGCTGAAACCTCGCCTGGGCCGCCTTGTCATTCGGGTTGAGATCTGGGTGGTATTTCCTGGCAAGTTTGCGGTAGGCTTTTTTGATATCGGCCTGGGATGCCGATTTATCCAATTCCAATAATTTGTAGTAGTCTATAAATTCCATTTGTTCGGAATTAAGTTAGCTTGTATTGAAACTTGAAATTACTAAATTTAAGGCGAACCTACGTTAAGCTTTTGCAAAAAGAAAACGTTTGTAGTGTCAACGTTTTAAAGGGGTTTCCGAAGAAAAAAACAAGCCGATTAAACCCTTCTTTGAATTTATTCTAAATTGCTGCTGAATTGGCTTGGAAAGTTTGTGAGTAAGTAATTCAAAATGTATTTTTGTTGTTAAAATCTTCATAAAATAACTTAACTAATGGGTGGAATACTTAATTCTTCAATAGCAAGAAAAGTTGCTATGGCTTTATCCGGGCTTTTTCTTGTACTCTTTTTACTCCAGCATTTCATAATAAATTTCACTTCTGTATTAAGCGCTGATTCCTTTAACGAGATCTCCCATTTTATGGGAACCAATATTCTTGTTCAGTTTCTGTTACAGCCTATTCTGATCTTTGGAGTCATCCTGCATTTTGTTTTAGGAATTATTCTGGAATTCAGAAATAGAAGGGCCAGGCCAATAAATTATGAGAGTTTTAATGGAAGTGCCAACTCCAGTTGGATGTCCAGAAATATGATTTACACCGGGCTGGTAGTGTTAGCTTTTTTAGGACTCCACTTTTACGATTTCTGGGTTCCTGAAATGGTTCACAAATACGTAGAATCTCATCCGGAAGATCCTACCAGGTACTATCATGAAACGGTAGAGAAATTTGAATCTCCGGTAAGAACAGGTTTATATGTCTTATCTTTCATTTTGTTAAGCCTTCACTTGTATCACGGGTTTTCGTCTTCATTCCAATCTATGGGGTGGGCAAACAAATATGCAAAAGGCGTAAGAGGTTTTACAGTGGCTTACGCCATTCTTATTCCTTTAGGCTTTATATTTATAGCCCTGTATCACTATTTTAATAACGTTTAATACGTAAGATTTATGTCAGTTTTAGAATCAAAAATACCGGCAGGACCACTTGAAGACAAGTGGAAAAACCATAAGAATAATATCAACCTGGTTAACCCGGCAAACAAACGTAATATTGATGTTATAGTAGTTGGAACAGGACTTGCCGGAGGTAGCGCTGCTGCTACTCTGGCCGAACTTGGTTATAATGTTAAGACTTTTTGTTACCAGGATTCTCCCAGAAGAGCACATTCGATCGCTGCCCAGGGAGGTATTAATGCCGCGAAAAATTATCAGGGAGACGGTGATTCAGATTACCGACTTTTCTATGACACTATAAAAGGAGGAGATTATCGTTCACGCGAATCCAATGTATATCGCCTTGCGGAAGTCTCAGGAAATATAATAGATCAGTGTGTTGCACAAGGAGTTCCCTTTGCACGTGAGTATGGAGGTTTACTAGATAACCGCTCTTTTGGAGGGGTTTTGGTTTCCCGTACTTTTTATGCTAAAGGTCAAACGGGTCAGCAGTTGCTTTTAGGAGCATACTCTGCAATGAACCGCCAGATAAACCGTGGAAAGATAAAATCTTATACCCGCCATGAGATGCTTGATCTCGTAATTGTAGACGGAAAAGCAAGAGGAATAATCGCCCGCGATCTGGTAACCGGAGAAATTGAAAGACATAGTGCTCACGCTGTGGTTATAGCTTCAGGAGGTTACGGAAACGTATTTTACCTTTCTACCAATGCGATGGGAAGTAATGTTACCGCATCCTGGAAAATTCATAAAAAGGGCGCCTATTTTGCCAACCCTTGTTTCACACAAATTCACCCAACCTGTATTCCGGTTTCGGGAGATCATCAGTCTAAATTAACTTTGATGTCTGAATCTCTTCGGAATGACGGACGAATTTGGGTGCCTAA